>JAISRZ010000080.1 GCA_031273455.1 Deltaproteobacteria bacterium
TCCAAAACGCGGCCTCTCCTTTCAAAATGTCCGCGGAGGAAATTGATAAGGACTTGTCTAAAGCCGCCCAGTTAGCTCTGGACGCTATCAAGGACAAAGATTATCACGGAATATTCGCCCTTAAGGCCGACGAGATTATCGACCTGGGTCTAGCGATCTACGGTCCTGGCGATCCTATTAAGGTTGTTTTCGCCGCCGCGTCCCCAACTAAAAGACCCTCAACCAAAAGCCAGCTAAAGCCTAAAAAAAAATCCCCCCGAAAGGCTCTTGATAAATCTTAAGGCCACTATTTTTAAGATCTTCGCTAAACGCGTCAAAAACGCTCCAGGATCCAGATATCATTAAGACGCGCCGCGATAAAAAGAAGATTAGTGTAGCGGATAGCGAGTTTTGTCCAAAAAAGATAGCTTGTTTCGTCCTCGATTTGATAATCAGGCTGTCCAGATGAAGCGTTCCAGGTGAGGAAAGCGATACTTCTGAAGAAGACTAGTAGGGAAAAAAACCAGGCTGGGTAGGGTCCGGGAGCGGGGCTGAGTAAGCTAACAAAGGCCCATCTATGGCCTTTACCGCCTTTAGCCTAAGCGATCGCCCCCTCGCCCTTTTGTGGATCTATTAAACCAGCGACTTACCAACTCTAGCAGCCAAAGACGTTAATAACCCGCTCCTCAATGGTCAAAACCTTAGTGAAGAGGCGGTTTTCCCAAGGCTCCCCGGGGTTGACGTTAAAGATAACCAACCAGCCTTCCTGGTCCCCACGGCCCTTTAAGGTCTCGTTTAAGCGGGCTAAGTGGCGATCCAGCGGCCCATTTTTGGTTAAGGCCATCTCTAAAATATAAGTTCGGCCCTTATAAGTGATTTGGGCTTCCACCCCGCCGCGACCTTCCCCGTACTCCCGGATAACCAAGGCCTCCGATCCCACGATCTTCTGGACAAAAGCCAAAAGGACCAAAGAATAGATGGCTAAGGAATACCGGTGGGTCAAAAGCTCATTAATCCGGGAGATAACGTATTGGTAAAGAAGGTCATTAGTGATATCGGCCTCTAAAAGCTGGATGAGCTCCTTTTTTAAGGTGTCGCTAAAGGCCTCGTCCAAGCCCTCGGACTTTAAGGCCACGTTAAAGTAACGCTCTCGCCAGAGCGTCTGAAACCTTTTAATCAGGCTCGTCATTAAGATCTTATCCCCGGTCCGCCACTCAAAGTCGCCCACGTTATCGTCGAAACGGGATTGGATCTGATCGGTCAAAAGCAGGGATAAGGCCTCGCTAACCAAGGGGTTGGCCGCGATGGCCTTTTTGTCTCTAAAGGTCAATAACCCCAGTTCCACGCACAGCTTCCGGTCCGACTCGTTTAAAAAGATCTCCCGATCGGCGCCAGCCAGGGTGGGGTCCAAAATGGAGATGATCCGCGGTTCTTTTAGGCGCTCAGCTAAGGCTGGAATGGGGACCTCGCGGCTAGCGATTAAGTTCTGGGCCGCTAGATCCATAACTTCCGCCGTCACTGGTTGGCGGGAATTGGGGCTTAAAACGTGGTTTAAGGCTTCCGCGGCCAAAGCGTTCACCAAGGAGGGTTGGCCGTGGGACCAGAAAAAAGAGCGGTAAATGGCCGGCTCAGTGAAGGTTTGGCCGGTTAAATGGGTGTGCTGGAGGTAGAGGTTTTTAATGTCCTCGTGGGTGAAGTTCCGTAACTTAACCGTAGAGTGGAGAAAGTTCAATAAGCTGCCCGGCCTTTCCAAGGGTTTGTCGCCACTGGGGATCCGGGCTAGAGTTTCCTCTAGATCCTCTTGGGAGAGTAAGGCTAGTGACTTGGGGAACCGGACCCCAGGTTTGGGCCCATCTTGACGGCCTTGGTTAATCTGGGCCAGGAAATAAGCCAAGGGCGACCAGGCCAAGCTATCCACGTCGTCAAAAATCAAGATCAGATCTTTATCCAGCTCGTAGGCCAAATGGCTGAGGGAAGCGGTTAGCTTCAAGCCTCGATAGGTGGGCCCCGGAAAGCTGGCTTCCCCGGCTTTCCGCTTCAGCTCGATTAGATCGGAGGCGGCCATGGCCGAGCTTAAGAGGTCGGGAATTTTGGCCAGGGCTTTTTCCCGGTCGCGGACGCCCCACAGAGGGGCTAAAGAGCAACATAAAGCGTAATCGCGGCCCTTGGCGTTAATGGCCTCCACCAGGTAATAAGCTAAAGTGGATTTACCGGACCTGGGCGGCCCCATAATAGCGAAATAACGCTCTTCCTCAATTAGTTCCAGGGTTCGACCTAAACCCGCTGGCGTTAGGGCGTAGCGCCCCCCCGGGGCGCTAACGCCCCGAGAGTTAAACTCTTTGACCATAAAATCTCACAAAACCCCTTCTAACCCCAAGGCCGGGAGGTAAAACCAACCGAAAAACCGCGGCGCGTTTTTTTAGTTAGTATAACACAAATGGGTTTAGGTATGGTCAATCCTGAGCCCAATAGCTAAAGGGATAAAGATAATGGGCGCGAATTGGCCCCATTAATTTTGCGCTTAAGAGACTAAAAACTAACTAATTTTGGTAAAAAAAGGTGAGAATCGGTAGGGAGCTTAAAAGGGAAAAACTAGGGGATTAGCTAATTGTTCGGCCCTAAAACCATAGGGTTTAGGGCCGAAAGGGGCTTATAGGGTTAGCCCGTCACCTTAGGTGGCGGTTTTTATCCATGTCCATCCACAGGCCAATGAGTAAGGCCTGAAGGCCCCCGGTCCAGGAAAAGAGGGTCAGGATGAGGGTGATTTCCGGCATCTGGCCTTGGGTGGGCCACAGGTACAGAAGCCTTAAGAAGAACAAAAACCCAAAAAACATTAAGACCGCCCCTAAAGCCAGAAACAGGACCAAGGGGTGGGCGTCCCGGATAACGTACTTTTTCCAGAGCCGGTAAAGGTAGACGCGGATGAGCAGTCGGCTAATGGGCCACAGAACCTGACGCGGTTTAAAACCCGAGGTTTCCCCAATGTTGTAGACCGGTCGAATGGGTACGTCCCGGACCTTAAGGGACTCAATGTTCAGCCGCACCAAGATGTCGTTGGGTTGACCGTAACGCTTGTACATAAGGTCCCAATTGATGGCTTTTAAGGCTTTTAAGCTAATGACCGCGTACCCGGACTGGGAGTCGGCGATATGCCAGTAGCCGGAGGCGATTTTGGTTAAAAAGGACAAAGCCGCGTTGCCAAAGAAGCGGACCTTGGGGATTAGATGGTAAGCCTCCTCATAGACTAAGCGGTTCCCTTTGGCGTAATCCACGCCCTCTAAAGCCACGGGATCGCATAAGGCCGGTAAATCGTTCGGGTCCATCTGGCCATCGCCAGCCATGACCACGGCCATGTCGATCTCCTGATCTCTGGCCCACTTATAACCCGTGGCGATGGAACCGCCCACCCCTTGGTTAACCTCATGGCGTAAGAGGATCACCCGGGGATCTTTTTCCGCTAAACGCGTGGCCTCGGCGATGGTCCCGTCCGTACTCCGGTCATCAATGATAACGATATGGTCGACAAAGGACGGCATGGTCTCCACCACCAAGTGGAGAAGCTTTTCCTCGTTATAGGCGGGGACCACCGCGCACAGAGTCTTATTTTGATACATATCTAGCGTCCTAATTGGAATTTAAATAGTCTAATTTTTGGCGATTAAGCGGACCAAAAGGGAGCCTTTCCCCTGAGGTACCCCGTGGCCCGGGGCCCGAAGGAAGGTTCCAGCGATGGAGCCCGGTTTAACGGTCAGCTTTAAAGATCGTCCGTCCAAGGTCTTAACGATAGCTTGACACCCGTTTTTCAGATCCGTGGCCAATAAGCTTAAGTCAGTTAAGATGTCCTGGCCCCGTAAGCTAAAGGTGGGATCCGGTTGGACGGCCAAGGTGACCGCTAAATCCCCAGGTCTAGTCCCGGCGCTGGAGGGGGGCCCTTGGCCCTTAAAAATGAGCTTTTGGCCAGAGTAAGAGCCTTGGGGGACTAAGACTTTAACGGTGTACGGCCCTTTGGCGGTGTTTAAGGCCACCGTCTTTTCCGCCCCATAGACCGCTTCCCGTAAGCTAAGGGTTAGATCCACGGCCACCATGGGCGGCCTAATCATGGGCCCCGGTTTTTGGCCAAAGCCCGCGAAAAAATCTTGCCAAGCCTGGGGATCCCGCTCGGCGATGGGTTTATCCTCCAGGATCTTTCTAATTTCCTCTTCCGGGCTGGCTAAGCCAAACTCTTTAAATAGGTCGGCTAAATCAAACCCCTGGAAAATGTCCTGGGCCCCAAACTCATCGCCAAACTTTTCCGGGCCCAGTTGATCGTAACGCCGTCTTTTAATGGGGTCGCTTAAAACCGCGTACGCTTCGGAAATGGCTTTAAAACGCTCTTCCGCCAAAGGCGAGCCGGGGTTCCGGTCCGGGTGCCAGGTAATGGCCAACTGGCGATAGGCTTTTTTTAGTTCCTGGGCCGAGGCCCCCGGATTAACGTTTAAAACGCGGTAGTAGTCCAGTTTGAGTTTCAAGGCCTCTTCCTTAGGGCGCCCGCCTTAGGGGGGTTCCTTCTTAGAGGGCGTTATTATTTTAGCGGCGCTTAAAGGGGGCTTTAGCCGTAGGCTGAGCTAAATCAATTGTAGCTTAACTTAGCTAGAAGTGGAACTAGCCAACGCTCGGGCGGCCTCGGCTAAGGCCAAAAGGCGGGCGGCCATCGCTTCGGGTTTTTTCTGGGCTAAAAGGATGATCCCCGGATCGTCCGGGTGATCGCTGGCTAAAAAGATATGGCCCTGACCCACCACCCGTAAGGAGAAACTATAGTGGACGTCCACCCGGGTTAGATCTTTCAAGGCGATACTTTCCGGGCGGCCTAAACCCCACCAGGAGTGGACAACGATCCCTTGGGGGTCAAAATAATATGTTATACTCAGCCGGTGGGCTATTAACCCGACCATGACCCCGGACAATAAGATCCACGCCCAGCCCATTCCTTGGGCCCGGTTGGTTAGAATGATGGCTGGCCCCAGTAAGGCCCCAAAAAGTAAATACCAACCCCCTAACATAGAGGGACGCGATTTATGGGCCGCTAAAGGGGCTGGCTGGGGATCGAAAGTGGGCTCAGGTTGGCTCAAGATTATTTCTTTCTAGTTATTTATGACCTTAATTAAGCTTAAGGATACAACTTGTTAGCGCAATTGACCACAGGGCCAAGGGGTTGGCCTAAGACCGGAGGATACGCCTTGGCCATAATTTTAGGGGTTTTTATGGCCCTAACGGGGTGTTTCATAACTTCCCTAGCCTATGGGGCCCCTAAAGCCCCGGATAAGGAGCCCCCGAAAAACTTAGCCCCCAAGATCGCCTTACCCGAAACCGCCTTAGTCGGGGAAGTTACGCTTAAGCTGGTGGGCCCTAATGGTTTGGAGCGGGTGGATGGAATAGATCCCACAGCCGATAAGTTTTTAGACTCCCTTAAAGAGCGTTTTAAGTTACGGGTCTTAGCGGTTTACAGCGATCCCACGGAGTTTAAGCGCTTTAGCGCGGATCTCGCCAATCAGCGGCCTAGCCCTATTCCGCGGATGGCTTTGATCTCGGTCCCCACCCGCATGGATAAGAAAAGTTACGACGAAAAAGCGGTGAAAAAAGAGATTAGTCGCTATCGGGAGTGGTTTAGCTTCGCCGTTAACACTCGGCCCATCGCTTGGCTTATGGGCCGGAAAGCCAATAGTCGCCTTAAAAGTAAGCTGGGTTTGGACACCCACTTTTCTTACTTAACTGGCCCCGAGACCAAACGGTTTGATCTAAGGGATCTATCGGTCTCTTTTTCCGTTCTCCCCTCCATGGAGCTGTACGGGGCCAAAAGCGACTTTTTTGTGGCCGCCTCCATGTTAAGCGTCCCGGATAAACTGGTCTTTTTGTCCTGGATTGAGCCCAGTCAAGCCGTTAGCGCCCTGAATGAGACCCGGGCCAAGGTCATTGTTTGGCTCTTTAATATGGCTAAAGCCAATGGGGTGACCTTAGCCGCCCCGGCTAGCGAGGATTAAACTATCGGCTTAACTAGCCCTTTAACCCTCAAGCTTATCCAGCTCAAAAGCCTCATGGAGGGCTCTAACGGCCAGTTCCCCGTATTTTTTCTCAATGACGCAAGAGATCTTGATTTCCGAGGTGGAAATCATGGAGAGGTTAATGTTTTCCTTGGCCAAGGCCTGAAACATCAAAGCGGCCACCCCCGCGTGGTTCCGCATGCCCACCCCGACGATGGAGACCTTGGCGATGGTGTCGTCGCCCACCACCCGCGAGGCCCCAATCTCCTCTCTAGCGGCCTCCATGAGCTCCATGGTCTTGGGGTAATCGGTTAAAGGCACGGTGAAGGAAAAGTCCGTCAGTTTGGCCCCTTCCGGAACGTCGCTAAAGGACCGGTTTTGGATGATCATATCGACCACCACCCCGGCTTTGGAAACTAAGCTTAAAATGCGCGAAGCCACCCCAGGCTGGTCCGGGACATTGAGTAAAGTGACCCTGGCCTCGTTGACGGACAGGGTTACTCCCCGAACCGGTGTTTTTTCCATTTCGCTGTCCTCCTTCAAGATGAGCGTGCCGGTCGCCTGGGAATGGGCGTGGCGAACATGGATCTGGACTCCGTAGTTCATGCCCAGCTCCACGCTGCGGATTTCCATGACCTTAGCTCCCAAAGAGGCCAGTTCCAGCATTTCCTCGTAACAGATCCGTTCCATTTTGCGGGCCTTTTCACAGATATGGGGGTCAGTGGTGTAAATACCCTCCACATCGGTGTAAATCTCGCAAAGATCAGCTTTTAAACCAATGGCCAAAGCCACGGCCGTGGCGTCGGAGCCGCCCCGGCCCAAGGTGGTCAGATCCCCATGGCGGTTAATCCCCTGAAAGCCAGCCACGGCCACGATGCGGCCTTTAGCGAGCTCCGTCCGGATGCGGGCTGGATCCAAGTCCGTGATCCGGGCCCGGCCATGCTGGTCATCGGTTTTAACCCCGGCCTGAAACCCTAAAAAGGATTTGACCTTTTCCCCCAAAGCCTGACAAGAGATCGCGAAGAGCCCAATGGAGACTTGCTCGCCCGTGGCCAGGACGCTGTCCAGCTCGCGCGGCTCCGGGCTAGGGTGGGCTTCCATGGCTAACTGGAGGAGTCGGTCGGTTTCCCCCTTCATGGCCGAAAGGACCACCACCACCTCATGACCCTCATTTTTGGTGGCGATGGCTCTTTTGGCCACTCCCCTAATTAGCTCTAGGGTCGCGACCGAGCTACCGCCGTACTTTTGCACTATTCGCATATCTTATCCCAAAAGAAAGCGCTGTGTCAGGTGAGCCCAAACCTTTTGGGCCTCTGGGGTTAGCCCAAGGCCGACTAAGAGCCGGCCTTGGGGGGCGATTGTCAAGGTTAAGTTCAGCCGATTGAGCGGCCAAAAAGAGTCGGGTAACCGCTCGGGCCACTCGACTAAGGTTATTCCATCTAAGTAATCGGTGAGCCCAGCCTCTAAAAACTCGTTTTCCGGGCGATCCCCCAAGCGATAGAGGTCTAAGTGGCTAAAGGCCACTAACCCTTGGTGCTCATGGGCCAAAGCGAAGGTCGGGCTAGTGACCTCCCCGGCCGCTAGACCCAAGGCCTTCCCCACCCCTTGGCAAAAGGTGGTTTTGCCAGCCCCTAAATCGCCGGTTAACCCAATGAAAAGGGCTTTAACCGCCAGAGCGATGAGGGCCTCCCCTAAGCTAAAGCCAGCCTTAAGGGTGGCCAATTCGTCTTCTAAAGGTAATTTTAAAGGGCATGTTGGAGGGGCCACGCTATTTTTTAATCCTCAGACCGAAAGATGCGGCTTTTGATCGCGAAAGCCGCGAAAAAAAACCTAAACAATCGGGCTAACAAAAAGCTCAAAAGGCCTTTAAACCCCATAATTATAAGACCAAAAAAGAGCCTACCCCTAAAAGATCTTGGCCCTAATAGGCTTAAACGCCAGCCCATAGGGGGAACTATAGTCGATTTGCCCAGAAAATTAAAGGAGCCTTTCGGGCTAGGCGCGGTTTTGGAACCCCAATTGGTTTAAGCTATGGCCCGGATTTGACCGCCAAATCGAAAGAAACCTTAGGGGTTTTTGATGATAATCTAGCGGTTACCTAATGGTTTTAGAGTATGAAAAAGTTATTAAATAATAATTTAATGGCGATTACTAGATTTAAATAGAAAAAATTTAGTGAATAAGGATATGTTAAGCGCTAATAAATAAAAAACCTAGACTATCGCCGATATTCTTCTGGTATAAATTATTTAGATGACCAATTAGCGGTTGACCGCGGAACAGACGATATTATCGATGGCTTTAGACTGTGGATTGATGGCCGCCGAGCAATAAACGCTTTTTGAGCCGATTGGAATCTCAAAACTATAGGACGCGTCTGTTTTAGTATATTTTAAATTGTTAGCGTCGATTTTAACGTTTAAATACTCTAATATTTTATCTATTGAAGGCTCTATCATTTTTGCGCTCACTCTAACCGCCTCGACCAAATCCCCTTCGTATTGGACTTGGACGCCGCCGCCTTGGTAATAAACCGCGGAGGTTGTCTTTTGGAGGTCTGGGTCAAAGTACTCTAGGCCCAAGTAGTCGGCCACTTGGGCTTTGGATTTAAACATAATCCTCTTTAAATCCAAAGACCCAACGCACGCGACTTTAAGTAACTTCCAGCCAGTTGGGTTAAATATCCGGATAAGACAGCCGTTATTGGGAGCGCTGGGGGTTACGGTAACAATATTTTGTTTATGATAATACATATAAATAGATATAGCGAAAATAACGCCAATAACTAATGATATTTTTCTAGCTTTTAATAGCTTCAGCATTAAATTAACCTAAAATATCAGTGAGGTTGGTGACAATCCCTAATCAACCTCGCCTAAGTTGAACCCAGCCTTGACTGAAAAGGCGGCGAGTTAAACGATTCCTGACCGCCCTTTTAAAACCTCGTTTAATTGGTCGGGCGATAAAAGGAGAAACCGCCAGATGGGTAGAGCGGTAATAACCCGGTTGTTAACGGTGATCCGGTCAGTCTCATCCCGGGAGACGACTAAGGCGGCCTTAAGATTCAGCTCATCTAAAGCTTCGATAATAGCCATAAGGTTCCGCTTCTGGTCCTTTAGAGAGCTTAATGAAGGCCAGAAAGCCACCAATAAGGGGTCTAGACCTGGTCTAATGACGATAAAATCGACCTCTTTAAGGGATTGGGTCCGATAATAGTGGATATTTTGGTAACCGCGGCGTAAGGCCAGAAAAACGAGGTTTTTTAAGAGCGGCGCCTGGTCCACTGGGCCAGGGCTTAAAGATAAGGTTAGAGCGGGATCAATAGGGAAGATCTGTTTGGGGCTAGCGCTGACGTTACGCCCTTGGGGATCGAAGAGCCGTAAGGAGAACAGAAAATAGGCGTCCTCAAACCAATCTAAGTAATCGGCCACCACGGCTTTAGGGACTTTGTGGCCCAGGGATTTTAGGTAGGCGGTAAGCTTATTGACGGAATAACTAGCGGTTGGGCTCTTTAAGGTGGTGCGGGCTAAATCCAGGACCGCCTGAGGGTGAGAGACATCGTGGCGCTCAACAATATCCCCGAGGACCGTGGCTCGCAGGGCCTTCTGGCGGAGCTCTCGGGTCAATGGCCCCCATTCTAGGTCAATGGAGTCCGGAAAACCCCCTAAAAGCGGGTATTTGTCCCAAGCGTGCTTAATGAGGTACTCATCAATGGTCGCGAGCGGCTCCTCGCTTTTTAGGCCCCTATGGTCCAGAAACTCGGGAAAAGAGAAGGGGAATAACTCATAGGCTGAGCCCCGAACCCGCGATTCGGTCGGGAGGTTATTAATGAGGAGGTTAGCCGAGGATCCGGCCAGAAACACCTCACAGACTTCGGCCAGTAAAAGTTTATCGACCATGGCCTCCCAACCCTTAACCACCTGGATCTCATCGAAGAAGAAATAAACCTTTTCCGTATTCTTCTTGTGGGGATATAGGGAAAAGTAGGCCTCCGCGACCAGACTATGGCTATTCGGCTTAAGGCTTCTTAACCTTTCATCAGCGAAGTTAAGGTAAACGATGTTTTCCCGTAAGACCCCGCTGTTTAAAAGACCTTGGATGAGCTGAAAAAGGTAGGTGGTCTTCCCACAACCTTTGGCCCCGACAATAACGGTGGCTTTACCCGAGCTGGGCTGAATATTAAGCCGCCGAGGCGTCCCCCCGGGGAACTGGAGCTCTTGATTTTCTAAAAGAATGGATTTGATGGACACAAGCATTGATAAAACCTTTGGGCCTTTTAGCGTCTAGTCTAGCGGTCACTAAGCCAATATTGGCCATATTTTTGAATATGAAAAAAAGCTTCGTTTTAATATCTTACTGTAAAACGCGGATAACGGCCAGAAAAATGGACAGTATCGAAAAACAGTCAAATTGAAAAACACTAGTAAAATCGCAGAGTTAAAATACCTATACCGCTTTGCTATAAAAAATCGGTCACAAAAACATATCAAGATCTAAAAATACTAGAAATAATTTTATCATAAATTAGCGCAACTGACCAGAAAAATCGCTGAGGCTATTTTAAGAAAAAAACGCAAAAAATCAACGAATTATTTAGTTAAGAAAAAATGATTTGTCCCGTCTTCTGTCTGATAACAAAAGAAAGTGGTTAGGAAAATGAATAATTTCAAATGTCAGTAACGCTCATCTTTCAAAAAAAACACTTGTAATATTCAGGGGATACGCCTTCGACTCCGTTATTTTGTCAAAAAGCGTTCATAAAAGATACCCAAAATTGAAAATAATGGAAATAAAAATTGTCGATATCAAAAGAAATTAACCAGAAAAATCGCGGAAATCAAAATTTTGATTAATGATATTTATGGTAAAAATTTTATTAAAAAGCTAATTTAAGAAATAATAATAGTAAAGTAAATGGTATTTATCGATTAAATTTTCAAATAATTAGCTAAATATAAGATTATAGCGCAATAAAAGATAACAAATATAAGTAGGTTAAAACGTCTAAAAACTCCTCCAGAGGGGCGCCGGAAAATGTCTTAAACCCATCTAGCCAGAGGATAATATAAGGTTTCGGTCTGGCCACAACCTCTGACCCCGACCATGGCGGTGGCGTTAACCGAGCCGACCTTTAGAGCGGGCCATCGTGAGCGTCCCACCGGGAAACTTTTGGGGCTTTTGATTTTCTAAAAGAATGGCTTCGCTGGTTTTAAGGCTGATAAAACCTGAGGGCCTTATAACTCCGGGCTTTACGACCTTTAAGCCAATAACGGCCATTATTTTGAACAGAGATAAAGGCTTAGTCTTTACTTCACGCCGATATCAATAGAAAACAATAAAAAAAATGACCAATATCTAAAAATGGCCAAATAAAAAAAGACTAGTAAAATTAAGGGGTTAATAGGTCTTATAGTTTTTCCTTTTCAAAATCGGCCATAAAAAAATACACGATCCTAGAAACAACGGAAAAATTATCGTCAAAAATAAGCGAAACTGGCTAGAAATATAGCTGAATTAGTTTTTAGAAAAAAAATTAAAAAATAGGCGAATTATTTACCTTGAAAAAATGTATTCATACTGTCTTCTGACCGATAATAGCCGAAAGCGGTCATAAAAATAAACGAAATCAAAAAAGAATCTTGCGCCTTATCTCTAGGAAAATACAAGGTATTTGCCCCACGAAACCTTTATCGTATCCAATACCGTCCAAAAAAGATAGCCAAATAATTAAAAATTGGAAATTCAAATTATCGATATCGAAAAAACTAGCGCGATAAATCGGGGAAATCTTTTTTATAGCTCGGCCGCTCAGGATGAGAAAAGGGGTTGGAAAGTCGAAGAAATGTCATGAAAGATGGCCAAATAACTTCTTCGCGGACCATCGCGGACCAGGGATTGTTCGCAAGGCGCCCGGCCAAGGCCAAGGTGTTGGAAGACGCTAGAAGCCTATTTGACAGGTTATAAGCAATCCCTCCAAGCGAGTCCGGTCCACTGACCACGATATTCATCGTCCGCTTCAAAGAATGGGTTTTATCAAAGATGGAGAATGGTTCCGTGGCGCCATTGATGATGTACGAGCCGCTTGGTTAGCTGTTAAAAATGGCTCCAATTTCAACTTACGGATACAAACAATACAGAACTCATTTAAAACTTGAGCGCTGATAATCCGATCATAATTGTTGATTAGTTCAATCGTAAGCTTACGTTTTTCATATTAATCATTAGAGAAAAAATAAATGAAAATATTAGTGTCAAGGTAGGCTTTACCTGCGCGCGTTGGCCTCATCTCTGTCAAATTTAAAACCTTTAGTAGAAAATTGTATCTCTGTAAAATCGTCTAGGGATAAAGCGCCAGCTTTGGTCTCGTCAACACTGATTGATTTTAAGGGTTTGTCACCGCTAGCTTTTTGGCTGATAGAATCAGACTTATCCGTTGAAACTGGTTCTATCGTGATAATACTGTTGTTTTTCTCAACCAGTACTTCAGATGCGCCATATGAATTGGATATAAACTCAGCCAAAACATTTACATTCATAACTTGTTTAGACATTTGAAAAACCTCCTTAATTGATGAAATTAAACGCCACACAAGTCGTGATAAGATACTATGACTATATGGCGATTTTAGCGCAACCAAAGAAGCGCATTAAGAGTATTTTCTGTATAGTTCTATTCGGTTACTGTGTTGGACAGATCTGTGTTGGACAGATCCAGGGTCTCCAATGGAGAACTCACCAATTAAAAAGCTGGGCGCGAGAAAACGCTCGCGGGGAGGGATAGGGGAGGAGCGACTATTCTCTACCCATTTTATAAAAACAGCGTACTCTGCGGGGGAAACCCTCTGGGCCTAGGACGCGGATTTGGCTGAGACCTTGGGTTTAATCTGGGAGATCTTGGGTTTAATAAGAAGGTAAAACACCAGATAAAACCCCAGGAAGAAGAGGGCGTTAACCGCCGCTCCCCAGTAAACGGCCCGGTAAGATCCGGCCATTTCGGCGATGAGCCCAAAAGAGACCGAGCCCGCCCCAAAGCCGATGTCCAAAGAGTTAAAAAGGGACGCGGCCACGGCGGTCCTTTCCTCAGGCTTGGCCGAGGTAAAGGCCAGGGCCTGAATACAAGGAAAGAGCGTTCCCGTGGATAGACCCCAAATTCCGGAGGCCACTAAAACGTTAGTCAGGCTTTTTAGGTCGGTTATGATGAGAACCGAAATGAACATTAAACAGATAGCTGGGGGTATAACCACGCGGTGGCCGAAACGGTCTTGTAAGGGGCCAGAGAAGATCCGGGAGAGAACGATGCCGACCGTGGAAAAACCAAAGAAGAGGCCAACGTAGGGAAGCTTAATCTCCTTACAGAAGAGGGCCAGATAAACCACCCCGGCGCTGACCGCCAGCCCGGTTAAGAACATGAGAAAGGAGGGCGGCAAAGCCGCCATGGAGAAGATTACCAACCGGGGCTTACGGCCGCCTAAAGGTTTAGGCAGTTGGACGTCCGGCAAACGAAGAGTCCAGATAGCCCCGAGAATGTAAAAACTGGCCACGGTCATAAAGAGGGTGAAAAAACCCATGTTTTCCATTAAATAGACGCCCAAATAAGGCCCGACCGCTAAAGTGACGATAACCCCTAAGCCTAAAAACCCCAAGCCCTGGGCCATGCGGTTAACCGGGATGATTTGGGCGGCCACCGAGGTCACCATGGTGGAGGCTAGACCAAAGCCTAACCCGTGGAAAAAACGGGATAAGGAGGCGGTGAAAGCGGTTAAAGCCAGGTAATAGCTAATAACGGCTAAGGCGCAGATGGCTAAGCCAACCCGGATTAAAATTATGGGCCGAAAGGTTAGGACCAATCGCGGGGCTAGAGCCCTAGAGAGGATGGCCGAGACGATAAAGACGCTAAAGATTTGGCCTATGGTGTCCCGGGCGTGGCCGTGGCTTTCCAGGTAGATAGTCAAGGTGGGTAAGAGAGTGTCAAACCCTAAGAAGATAAAAACATTTAAGAAAGCCAAAATTTTAAATGGCCGGCTCCAAAGAACTGTAGGCGCCAAATCGTTTGCGGCGGTCATGAATAATTATTCGCTCTTATGGCTAAATACGCCAAATGATAGAAATATTTAGAATTAAAGAGAATCAAAAGTCGGCCAGAGGGTTTATTGGTGGCCAGTAGTGGCTAGTTAGTGAAAGGAACCCCAGCCGAAAAACTAGAAAAGTCATATTACTCCTAAACCCGCTAAAAAGCTAACCTAGCGTAAAGGCGTAATGGCGGCGAAAGGCCAGATCTATAACTTTATGGCGGTGGCGATAGAATGGGGTGGCGGATAGCGAGTTGTGTCCAAAAAAAGATAGCTTGTTTAGTCCTCGATTCGCTAATCAGGCTCTAAAGGCGATGCGTTCCAGGCGCGAAAAAGCTATACTTCTAAAGATGACTATTAGGGAAAAAAAGGACCAAGCTAGGAGCGGGGTCCAGGGTCGAGGCCGAGTACGCTAACCCGACCGAGCGATCCTCTTTGGACAAAGGTCCTGTCGATCAGGGACAAAATCTTTGATCAGCTTTTGGACATATTTGGCCGCCACTGACAAGAATGGGGAAACCTCGCCCAAGCGTTTATAACCAACGTTTTTGGCATTATTAAAAATACCTAACTAGAATAGGACTACCCAAAAATACAAAAAAATCCGACCTCGTAAGCCTCCTTGGTCTAGGGGATCGTTAAAACCGGTATTTTACAGTCTGACGGCGCGGTGGACTCCAAAGTTAAGGGGATTTAGGCTGAATCTGGGAGCCAATCCGAAAGAATAAACGAGTAAAACCAGAGCCAGAGGCTGGACTATGTTCGGACACTGGCATTTCGTTTTAATAGTGTAGTTTTGGGCTAAGTTAAGGAATAACGCCCATAAATCAGTCTTTAAGTTCGCCAGAGTTGGCGTTTTTAGATAGAGAAATGATTAATGATTCCAGTTTTTGAGGCGAGAGCGGGGTTGGTAAATGGTTTGATAAACCCAGGGCGACTTTCAGCTCAATAGCCTCCGAGACTAAGGAGCGGATGAAAAATTGGCCAGCTTCCAATTTCTGTATAACCCCTTTCTTTCGCAAAAAGATCTCAGCGGCCTCGATGTTCATAGGGGAGGAAAAGTGGCCGAAAAATTGAGTGGCGCATTCGTTGAAGATCTGGCTGTCTATTCTCTTCGGATCTGGCGTGGTCAGTATGAGACCTAGACCGTATTTCCTGGCTTGACTCGCGAAACGAATTAAGGCTTTATTGGCCGGGGTCGCCTTTGAAGCCGGCGCGAAGTCCTCGGCCCCATCTATGATCAATAAACCCTGAAGTGACCTTTTAGGGTTTTTTTTGCCCCAATTGAAATAGGACTGGGTTAACTGATTGACAAAGATCTGTTTTGAGCTAAGGCTGGTCAAGCCCAAGAGGTTAAAAATGGAAATGGGGGTTTTAGAGTTGTCTTTGGCCAAAAATTCATCATTAGAGGAGAAAGGATTTTTGAGAAAAGCCTTTAGCTCTTGAGCCAATTTTCGACTTTTATTGGGATGAGGAAAATGAAAATAACCATGGGCGAGAGGGTTTTCCAGAAAAGAAATGAGATTGTCCAGCTCACTAAACTGGCTTTCGATTAGATAAATTAAGCCGGTTTTTAGAAGTTCCTTTTCAACGCGGGCTCCGCCTCTAAGGCCTAGGTAGTTGGACAGGTACTCTACGCCGGAGTCAACAGAGAAATATTGGCTATAGCTCTCGCTTGAGTAGACAAATTCAGGCCAGGTGGAAAGTAAGATTGGTCTCCCTTTAGCCGAGCCTGGCGTATAGACCCGAACATCGGTTTCGGCGAAATATCGTTGGGATTTGGCCAAATTTTCAGGGGTTATAGAGGCGGGTTTTTGCCCTAGACTAACCAGATCATTACCCATATCAATGACAATGGAGGGAATCTTTAACAAAGCCGCTTCTTCCACTATTCGGCGGATGAGGACAGTTTTGCCCGAGCCATGGCCAGCGAAGATTAAAGCGTTGGTTAAAAGGTCTCTAGGGTCGAGATAGTAGGGCTTTTCGCTGACCTTTTCAAAGCCTAAAAAGATCTTAGATTCATTGGCGCTAGACGACCAAGCGTTGACCTCAGGCGGAACAGGGCTAGAGTTCCGACTAGAGTCCCAACTAGATTCCTGGCTTGAGTCTGGACCTAAGTCCAGGTCGGGGCTAGAAACAGGCCTATAGGCCTCTTTAGGGTCAAAACTGGCGCAAGTACCACCTTGATCATCGCCTGAACCTGTTTGAGCAGTCGAGTCCGAGGGAGTATTTAGACGTTGAGCGTTAAGCGACAATTCTAACTCTTTGCGGGCGAAAACCATTTTTTTGAAGGGCTTTGATAATTTAGCTAAAGTAATCACCATAGTGACGAAGCGACCAAATAAGCCTCATTGTTCTAGGAGATCGTTAAGACCGGGAACTTAGAGCCTAACGGCGAGGTCGACTTCAAAGTTAAAGAGTTCTTGAATATATCAGTGAGCCAAGCCGACAAATAAATATGTAAACCCATAAGCCAACGGCTGGACTGTATTCTGACG
The DNA here is from genome assembly GCA_031273455.1 of Deltaproteobacteria bacterium. GTDB lineage: Bacteria > Desulfobacterota > Desulfarculia > Adiutricales > Adiutricaceae > JAIROO01. The sequence goes on from JAISRZ010000080.1 coordinate 16,564, forward strand.
CTGGATTTTCGTTTTAACAGCTCAGCTTTAGTCTAAGCTGTGGACTAGTGTCAATAAAATAGACGGTAAATTAACTATAGTTAGCGTTTTTAGATAGAGAAATTATGTCAGAGCCTGAGGCGGCGCTGGATAGGTGTTTTGACAATCCCAGGGCTATTTTAAGCTCAATCGCTTTCGAGTCGCTGGAGCGGATGAAGAAATGGCCAGCTCCCAATCCATTTAGAACCCCAGACATTTGCAAAAGGCCCTCAGCCGTTTGGATGTTGGTTGGGGAAGAAAAGCGCCCGAAAAACTGGGTGGAGCAGTTGTTCACGATCTGGCTGTCCACGCTCTTCGGCTCTTGGGTGGCCAGGATGAGCCCCAGACCGTATTTCCTGGCCTGACTGGCGAAACGGATTATGGCTCCTTTGGCGGGGGAGGACTTTAACGCTGGAGCGAATTCTTTGGCCTCATCTATGATCAATAAACCCTGAAGTGGGCCTTTGGGATTTTTTTTGGCCCAGTTGAAGTAGGTTTGGGTCAATTGACTGACAAATATCTGCTGGGAGTTAAGGCTACCCAGGCCGAAGAGGTTAAAAACGGAGATGGGCGTTTTAGAGCTGTCTCTAGCCAAGATATCATCAATAGTGGCGGTTGGTCCATCAGAAAAGAGAGGGTTGTTAATCCTTAAGGCCATTAAATTGCTGGCCAGAGCGTGGGCCTTGTTTAAGTATTGGAGGCTTTGGGCTATTTCGTCTGGAGGGCTTTCTAGAAAAGCGATAAGATCTTTTAGATCATGGGTATTGTTATTAGCTAGGTACGTTACGCCTGTTTTAAGATAAGCTTTTTCTATATGGGCTCTATCGCTAAGACCTAGGGAGTTGGCCAAAAACTCCACAACCGCGTCAATAGAGGCCGCTGGGTTATCGTCCGCGCTGGAACTGGTAAAGTCAGGAATGGCGGTCAGTAAGATCGGTCGTCCTCTAGATAACCCTGGCGTGTAGACCCGAACATCGGTATCGGCGAAATATCGATCGGCTTTTTCTTGATATTCTGGATCGATAGATTCAGATTTTAGCCCTAAACGAACCAGATCGTTACCTATATCCACGACAATGGAGGGGATCTTTAACAGAGCCGCCTCTTCTATTATCCGGCGGATGAGAACCGTTTTGCCTGAGCCAGAGCCACCAAGAATTAAAGTGTGCGTAGCGAGGTCCTTGGGGTCGTGAAAGAAAAGTTTTGAGGTAATTTTTTCCCAGCCTAAAAAGATCTTAGACTTATTTTCCTCAGTCAATAAAGCGTCCCCCTCGGAAGGAGCGGGACTTGAGTCTGGGCTCGAGTCCGGGTTAGAGTCTGGGCTAGAGTCTGGGCTAGAGTCCGGGTTAGAGTCTGGGTTAGAGTCTGGGTTAGAGTCTGGGTTAGAGTCTGGGTTAGAGTCTGGGTTAGAGTCTGGGTTAGAGTCTGGGTTAGAGTCTGGGTTAGAGTCTGGGT
>JAISRZ010000019.1 GCA_031273455.1 Deltaproteobacteria bacterium
TTCGGGTGTCATCATTTTTCCACTGCCTACTGGACGACCGCGTTTCTTATACGTGGTATTTTCAGGTCCTTCAGTAGTGAACCGTCTAATCCAGAAGTAAACAGTGGAAAGAGCTAAAAAGAGGGTTTCCGCTATATACCTAGCGTCGCGGCCCTCTTGAAGTTGAAGAACAATCCGCTCAACGATTGACGGATTTGGCCTTAGTGTCGGTTGGGTAGGTGTTGTATTTGTCATATGAGTATTATGCAACAATCATAATCAAAATGCAAGCCTTTTTTTTAGTTTTTTAAATTATTTTCCTTGATATTTCAGCGTTTCAGGGGATTCGCCTTCTAAAGTCCTTATTATTTAAGGATAAACATTAACTTCGCTCCTAACTTTTTTTAGCTGTGGTTTCTAAGAATTATCCACCGAGGTAATAACAAACATAATCAATGGGGCACTGGTCTAATATTTAATTGGAAAGGTCAATTATCTGGAAAAGACGCGACTTTTTCAACTGGTATGACGTATTCTAAAGATCTAGATGATCCTAGAAAGGATTATTATATCCCTTGGGGGTTTGGGCGGGCTCGCCAAAGCGGACCAGCTTATAACGCTACTTTCAGCCTGGAAAATCCCGGCGTTTTGTCTGAATTTACTTATCAGATATTTCAGCCTTTGAATATTAGACTCGGAGCTCGATATGATTGGCTTAATGGGAAATATAAGGACCATCTAACAGAAAAGAGTAGCGATGTCAGATACAAATTTTTCAGTCCCAAGGCTGGAATTGTTTATTCACCTCTAGATAATTTAGATTTTTACGCAAATTATGGACGTGGTTTTTCCATGCCAGGAAATTTTGACGATGGCCAAGATGGATTTTTTAATCCTCACAATGGTTTAAAATTATCAAAACGAGATCAATTTGAATTTGGAATAAAATATAGACCTTTAGAGTGGTTATCTCTTGAAACAACTCTCTATCATCTTAAAACTCATAATGACACAATACTAGATTACTCAACCTGGCAATCAACTTTGGCTGGGACTACGACAAGACAAGGTATAGAATTCTCATTTCTGGCCAAACCGCTTCAAGATTTGTCTTTCTCTGGACATTACGCTTATATGGAAAATAAGTTTGATGACTTTAAAATTGACGGAGTGGATTTTTCAGGATATCGATTGCCTTTTGCCCCCAGGCAAATTACGAATTTAGAAATAGCTTACGCGCCCAAATTAGGATTTGGTGGCCGGATCTCGTATCGATGGGAAAAAGATATGCTGTATACGGACAATCCTCGTACCAAAATGGATGGAACGCCGTACCTTATAGGCGGAGGCCAAGCGAAACCATTTAAAGCTCCTGATAAGACTTTTTTAGATTTACAGCTTAATTATACATTTAATGAAACATATAAGCTACTTTTTGATGTTAAAAATGTCATTGGTAAATCATATGAAGGTTATGCTTATGGTAAAGATTATGTTACAGGCGATTACCTTGTAAATTATCTCGATGGAAGAGCTTTCTATTTAACTTTTATTGCAAATTGGGATGTAAAATAATAATTTGCATTATAATTTTTATTTTATTAATAATTTTAGAGTTAATAAATTTAATTTTGTTCTTTTTATATTATTACTTTTATTAATTTATTTTATATTTACTTTTATATTTTTTTTATTTTAACTCATAATAGTTTTTTTTTGCTAATCTCGCCAACTCATTTAGGAGAGAAAAATGAAAGTGAAAATTTTCATCCTGGCGCTAAGTTTGTTATCCCTTGGCTTTTCTACCCAGATTTTGGCTCATGACCTTTGGGTTGAGGCCGTTAAACCTCAAGTCAACCAAAAATTGTCTGTGGCCTTTGGTTACGGTCATGGTTTTCCTGTTAGCGATGAAATAAAATCAGATGACATTCCAGAACACTTTTTACCTCCTAAGCTTTTTGGCGACAATGGGGAGATTCCTCTGGCGTCTGGTCAGTCAACAACAGATTATATTAGCGCTGAAAACTTGCCAACCGGAAATTACGTGGTTACCGATGAAACTCCGAGCCGGTTTTATGGTCGAGCGAGTTCAGGCTGGGTGTACAAGAACAGGACTGAAGATCCTGAACTCAAAAGCTGCGGTAATTTTTTTATGTACAGCAAAGAAGCTTTTATTTTAGGACAAGCCAAGTATAGTGGTTTGGCCGCAAAACCAATAGGACAGAAATTGGAATTCGTCCCCCAGGCGGATCCATCAAAAATCAAAGTTGGTCAACCTTTTCCGGTCAAAGTTTTATATAATGGTCAGCCATTACGGGGCGGCGTTGTTTCGGCCATTCTGGCTGGTGTGGTAAAGGATAACGCCACCATTTTTTTTCAGGCGACCACCAATCAAGAAGGCGTGGTCAATATTATCGCTTTTAAGTCCGGTGACTGGTTGGCCAGAGTTTTGGTCGAGGAAGACTATCCAGACAAAAAAGTCTGTGATAAATACGAGTATTCAGCCAGTTATACCTTTCGAGTGATCGACTAGAATAATAATTTTATTTGATTAATAATTTTTGTTTTGAAAAGAGCCATTGATTTTATTAATGGCTCTTTTGGATTCGCCCGGCATGGACGTTGACTCGGAGGCGCGAGTCCTCTACAGACTTGGCGGTGGAAACTGTTAGCCAATGGCCAGGGTGTCCTTTGGTGAGGAGGAATCTGAAGAAATCGGAGGCAAACCCTCGGCCCGATGAGCAAGAACCGTCTAGAGTAGGCGTCACCGTGAACAAGCTGACCAAACACAGCGAATTCCAACGCCGCCGCCCGAACTTTAGCGCCGTAACCGCGGCGGGTATATGAGGAGATGGTCAACGCCATTTACTGGGGGCAGATCTTAAGGCGGTCGCGCAAGCGCCAAGGGAGTTCGGAAACGGGCTTCTGAATCTTAAGAAGTCAACCGAGGCCATATTTCCAAAGGATATTCCCTTGGGTACGCGAATCAGCTCGTTCTTCGCTACGAATCTTATTGGTTTTTGCGCGTTGAGCGTCCAAAATAGCTCCACCATCGTCACCGATGGTTGGGCCGGGCGCCAAGTCCTGGAAGCTTTAGATTATCGCCATTTGATTAAACCGCCCGATGGACTTATTGCCTTACCCGGGGTTCAAAAGATCGTGGATCAACTAAAAATTGGTTCTTCAACCTTCCAAGCCTCGCCCAGCCGCCTCCCCAGGCTCGCATGACCATCTTAAGACCCTGGAGCCTCTGGCCTTAGCCATCCCTAAAAATCTTAATTACGCGGCCCCTTACGTTAGCCTCTAAACCCGCAAGCGATCCGTCCGCCTATTTGTTTTCGTTTACCTATGTCTTTTCGTCCACCTTTGCCCTTTTGTCCGCTTCATCCCCAAGTCTTTTGGTCTTCTAGTTACCCTAGTTTTGTTCGAACCTTCCCCAAAGCTCTAAGTCTTTCTGGCTCGGTTAATCCGGGCTTAAGGCCCCGCCGCTTTTAGCTATTTCGCGTCTCGCTTTTCGATCCTTATACGGGTGGGTTGAAAGTCTTAAGCGTCTTGATGGGCGGTTTTAGCTTTTGACTCTTAATTTATAGCCTTTATAAATAGTTTATCTAGCTTTTAAGCTTTAGGTTGGCGTCAATAACTTATAGTTTTTTCCCTAAAGGCCCCAGGCTTTGGCCGACCGTTTTACCCTGGTTTCTAGCCAGCGGCGGACCGGGAAAATTATTTTAGCTCCCCCTTGACATTCCCCCATCAATTATTCTAAAATTTGCTAATTTATCAGAATGAGTATTACAGCTCTTATGATAGTGGATTAAGGTTTTTATTTACTTACACAACAGATAAAAAATTTTTTGACGTCTAAAATTAGCTAAAAAAATTAATTATTACCCACCCTTTCGTATAACTTTATTGTTTTTTGTTTTTATAACGTAATAATTTTTTTTGGCTTGATTGTTAGGCTTTTAATATCTTTTTACCCTTTATTAGGCGTTTTGCCTATGTAACAATAATTTTCCATAACATTAGCTAATAATAAATTTCAATGCCTTAGTTTAACCGCAAGTTTCTCATAAAACAGGTGGTTTAACTGAAGGACGGGGAATTTTTCGCGCCTTTTCTGGCCTTGATAGCCTCCGGCTTCTTTATTAGGCGGGGATTATAAGGACCGCTTTGTCCAAAGCCGGAAGTTTTGCGAGGTTTGAAGGAGAAATAAGGTGAATATAATCAATTTTAAAGGCTTCAATTCGAGCCTTTTCCAGCTGATAGCGGGAACGCTGATAGCCATAGGGTTTTTCTTCGGTAGCCCAAGTCTTTTTTATGGGCAATCGCTCATCCATGACCTTTCGGGATTTATAACCTCAGAAGGCGGGGGCGGCGGAGCTGGCGGCGGCGGCGCGGGCGGCGGCGGCGGCGGTGGAGCTGGCGGCGGCGCGGGCGGCGGATCTAGCGAAAACACTTATAACGGCGGTCACGGGGGGGCCGGCGGTTCCGGCGGGGCTGGCGGAGCCGGCGGAGCTGGCGGGGGGAATGGTTTAACCCCCAACGCTGGGCGAGCGGGCGGAGCCGCGGTCTCTGGCGGCGGCGCGGTCGGGGCCACCAGTATGAACGGGGCTTCGGGCCGCGGGGGCTCCAAAGGGGCTGATGGCGGTAACGGCGGACTAGGCCAAGCGGGTCGGACTGGCGATAGTCAAGTGGCGAACGCTGGGGGGCAAGGCGGCGCGGCGGGAGCCGCGGGGGTCGGGGGTCAAAACTCTGGCCAAAATGGGGCCGAAGGTTTAGGCGGCGGGGCTGGCTTTGACGCGCTCCATTTTCAAGTAAGTGTCCCCGGGGCTCGGGGCGGCGGGGGCCAAGGCGGGGCCGGCGGTAACCTAACCATGGGCCAAGGCGGCTCGGGCGGGGCCGGCGGGGACGCGGATAGTTTAGCCCAGCCGGTTATCCGGCAAACTTTTAGCCACGAGAACGTGAGCGATATTATTTTAAAAGCCGCGAGCGGCGGGGCCGGCGGGCGCGGCGGCGATGGCGGTAACGCTGGAACGCCGGGAAACGCTGGCGGTCAGGGCGGCTCGGGGGATAGGGGCGGCGGTTTTACCGGGACCCCGGGCTTTGGCGGCGGGGCCCAAACCCAAATCAGTCAAGGCGGCTCCGGGGCCCCGGGTGGCCACGGCGGAATTGGCGGACGGGGCGCGGACGCGGGCCCTATAGTCATTTTGTTTGACAATAGTTTTGAAAGTTTAGACGTCAGCGGGCCAGTGATGGTGGCTGGCGGAAACGGGGCGGTTGGCGGCTCGGGCGGCGACTCCGGGGCCAAAAACTCCCAAAACGTTAATGGGGGGCGAGGCCAAGCTGGCGGGGACGGCGGTCACGGCGGGGCGGTCACGGTCACTTTTGATCGGCATACTTTAGTTTTGCGTGACAACTTAACCTTAACCTCCGGCTCGGGCGGAAACGGCGGCGACGGCGGACGGAGCCAAAGCCTGGCCGCGGGGAACGGGGCCGCGGGTGGAAACGGCGGCTCCGTCGTCTTAACGGCCAATAACGTTATCGCTCATGGCCAAAGTTTAAACTTTAAAACTGGCGACAATGGAGTTCAAGGCCAAAACCGCGACGCTTTAGGCGGCTCGGGCGGTCAAGCGGGAACCTTGGACATGGTTATTGATGGGGATTTGGTCATTAAAGGGCCAGTCATTATGAACGCCGAAAAAGGGAACCAAAATGGCCCTGGGGGCCGGCTGGGGATCGAGGTCAATCGGGTGATCGTGGAGGATAACCAGAGTTTTAAACTGAACGCGGTTGGGCCGTTAGTGGCCGGTCAGGATAAGATTTTGTTTAAAACCTTACGTTTACATGAGGGGGCCTTGTTTGAGAGCCCAAACCCGGTGGGCTCGGCGGCCAATGGCCCCGCTTACGGGGTCGAGAACCTCGAGGTTTTCACCAAGGCCAGTTGGCTAACCAATGGTCAATATCGGCCGGACAACACCGGGAACTTAACTGGGTTTATGAGCTTTGACCAAAAGGACTTAACGCCGAACCAGACCATGCTGACCATGATGGCGCCTGGTTACAACGGGTTATTGGATTTAAGCTCCTTTGACCCGATTAAACAGCAAAAAGCCTTTTTAGAAGACCCGGAGAACAACCCCGCCTTGATCCACTCCCCCTATCAGACCAAACGGTTGCGTTTAGGGGACGTTATCTTGGTGGATCGGACGAATGGTCAAATGATTAACGACCCCCAGGTCGTGAAAGACGGGACCACTCACTATGATGGGGCCCAGGTAGACCATTTCGCTTACACCGCTGGGTTAAGGCGTTATTACTGGGATATCTGGGTCGATGACGTCAACAGTATCGGCTCCGGGGACAAACCCTTGGTCGCCACCAACTTTAAAACCGCCGACGCCTCGGTGACCATGGCTCAAGCGGCTTTGGCCGAGGCCGTCTTGGCTCGGAACGTTTATGACTATGGCGTGGCCAGGGCCATTGAGGAAGCCTCAAACTTTGTGGACGTGGGCCCCCGGGTTAAAGCCGTGGTCAGCGGTTTTTCCAGTCAGGACCATACAGGTAGCTTTATCAAGCAAAAGGGATTAATCGCCTCCCTGGTCCTCGCCCAGAAGGTTGAGCTGGAAAACAGCCGGGTGACCTTTGGGGCCTTTGGGGAGTTTGGCCGGTCCGACTATGACGTCAGCAAAAAGGTCAAGGACTACGGCTTAATCGAGGGTCAAGGCGATCTGCAAAGCGTGGGCGGCGGTCTATTCGTTAAGACCAAGTTCCATAATGATTTCCAGGTCAGCCTAGCCGTTCGGGGCGGGGAAATCAAAAACGAGTACCAGGTCAAAAGAGACCCGTACTTGGCTAACCCCAAGGTTCACTCGTTTAGGGCCAAGTCTTGGTACGCCGGGGCCCAAGCCGGGGTCTCCAAGAAGATCGTCTTGGGTCAAAACGTCAACTTAACGCCTTTTATCGAGGGTGTCTGGACCAGAGTCGGGAAAAGGAACTTCACCACCCGTTTTGGCGACCGCTTTGAGGTTGAGGCCATTGACTCCTTAAGGTCCCGGGTGGGCGGTAAACTGAGCGGCCAACTGGGCTCAGCGGTTAAAGGCCACTTGACCGCGGCTTGGGAAAGGGAGTACTTAGGCGAGGCCAAGGGAAGGCTCTTTAAAGATCCCATCCAAGAGATCCCGTCCTTAAAGGGCGATAGCCTGTATCTTGAGACCGGGTTAAGCGTTAAACCGGTGGAAAGCTCTTGGTCTTGGGAACTAAACGTCTTTGGCCGCGTGGGGCGGCAAAAGGACCTCGGCGTTAGCACGGGGTTAAAAATTAGTTTTTAAGCCTTTGAACTAGCCGTATTCAAGCCAACGTCTCGCGGGCCGCGACTTAGCCTCAAGACGTTGGCTATTTTTGTGGCTCATTTTGGCCATTTATAAGAAATACGGCCAGAAGGTGGCCATTCTCATCGGACACGTCTTTTAACTGGGAAATATCGGTTCGGGCGGATCTAAATGTATGGCGGTCTCAATCACTTAATCGATCTGTCCTTATAACCGCTGAACAGCTGGGGCGAAAGCGAGTGTTTCGGCTGGACATCCACTAGAAATGACGGGAGGGTGACGGGGACAGTTTCATAAAAAAACTTCTTGACAAAATTTGTCAAAAGGTATTCTCTAGTATAAAGTAGATAGGAGGCGACCATGAATTTGCGGATAATCGCCCAAAATGTGATTCGGTTTAGGACGGCGAAGAACTTGAGCCAAAGATCCTTGGCGGAAAACGCGGGTCTCTCCTTGTCGGCGATAAAGAGTATCGAACTCGCTAAAAAGGAGCCGCAGATAAGGACCATGCAGGCAATCGCCAAGGCCCTTGATCTGAGGGTTAAGGAGTTGTTCCGGCCAGTTCGGGAATTACGTACCGTCCGGTTCCGTTCAAATAAACAGTTGCGGACGCGCGGGAATATCCTGGCCGATGTGGCTAGGTGGCTCGATGATTTCAATTACCTCGAGGAGAGTCTGTCAAATAAGATACCGTTCAGTCTTAACGCGGTCCGTGGACAATGCCCCAGAGACCGCCTTGACAGCTTGGCCAAACTCTGCCGGGAAAAGCTGGAGCTGAATGATAAAGACCCCATCCACGACATCTGCGGCCTAATCGAACACGCGGGAGTGAAGGTTGTCACGTTTCCTGTGGCTTCTGATAGTTTTTTCGGTCTTTCAGTGGGGGAAGAAGATGGGGGGCCAGCGGTGATGGTGAATGTATGGGAGCGAATTTCAGTTGAAAGGCGCATTTTTACCGCCGCGCGCGAACTCGGCCATCTCATATTGCATCCCGAGTCTTTCGATGCCACCAAAGTCGATGAGAACAAGGATGAGGAACAGGATGCCAACTGTTTCGCCGGACATTTTTTGATGCCGGACGATGGGTTTCGTAAGGAATGGAATGAAGCGGCCGGACTGCGCTTCGTTGATAGGGTCTTCAAGGTCAAGCGCATTTTTCGGGTAAGCTATAAAACCGTTCTCTCGCGTCTTTTGGAACTACAGGCGGTGGACAAGATTATCTGGGTAAAGTTCAACATGGATTATCAGAGACACTTTAACCGGAGTCTTCCATTCAAGGAAGAACCGATGCGCGTCAATTCGGTTGAGCCATTCGGGATGCAAAGGTTCGATTTCTACGAAGACCGATTTAAACGCCTGACCAGGGAAGCGGTGGAAAAAGACAAAATATCGCTCAGTCGCGGAGCGGAGATGCTTCGAATCAGCGTTGAGGATATGCGGGACCTGCTTCAAAATTGGGCGGTTGTTCTGTGACAGGTCTCCCGGTTCTTCCCAAGTTGATGATTATGACGCTTTCGCTTATCGATTTCATTAAGGTGGACCAGGATATTCTGGATCTAGTTGCAAAATTTATCGGACAGTTGTACGTGACAAGCTTTATCGTTGATGAGGTTAACGCAATTGATAATGAAAGCGAACTGATAGACCTCGGACTGAGCGTCATTGTTCCGAATACCGAAGATGTGGATGCCGCTATTGAACAATCTAGATCATTATCGTTTGAGGACTTGACATGCCTATTCACGGCCACACGGAGAAATTTAACCTGTGTCACTAACGACATAAGATTACGTAAGTTTTGCGAAAAGGAAGGAGTTTCAACGCTGTGGGGGCTTGAGCTTGTAATTGAACTACACAACTTTTGCGCAATCACCGGCAAAGAGGCGATTGATTTCGCTAAAAACCTTAGGCTGTCGAATCCTAAGTACATCACCGAAGATATCATATCGCGTTTTACTGACCGCATTAAGAAGCTGGATGAACATATTTCTCAGATATGATGTTCTTAGCGTTTAGTCGTTATTTTAATTCCTCCACCCAAACATGGTGACGCTATAGCGCGTCAATGTTCTTCCCAATAACTCATGAAGAGGTATAAACAACCCAAAATTTGAGGGACGTTAGTAAAATGGTCAAGGATTACAGGTCCACTCGTTTAGGGCCAAGTCTTGGTACGCCGGGGTCTCCAAGAAGATCGTCTTGGGTCAAAACGTCAACTTAACGCCTTTTATCGAGGGCGTCTGGACCAGAGTCGGGAAAAGAAACTTCACCACCCGTTTTGGCGACCGCTTTGAGGTTGAGGCCATTGACTCCTTAAGGTCCCGGGTGGGCGGTAAACTGAGCGGCCAACTGGGCTCGGCGGTTAAAGGCCACTTGACCGCGGCTTGGGAAAGGGAGTGCTTAGGCGAGGCCAAGGGAAGGCTCTTTAAAGATCCCATCCAAGAGATCCCGTCCCTAAAGGGCGATAGCCTGTACCTTGAGACCGGGTTAAGCGTTAAACCAGTGGAAAGCTCTTGGTCTTGGGAACTAAACGTCTTTGGCCGGGTGGGGCGGCAAAAGGACCTCGGCGTTAGCGCGGGTTTAAAAATCAGTTTTTAAGCCCTAAGGCGTATCTTACCCGGCGTCTAGGGGGCTAATAGGCTCTTTAGACGCCATTCTTTTTTTAGGGTTCTTACTCCTCATGCGGGGAAATTAAGATCTCCCGGACCCTACCGCGACTATCGCCATGGGAGTTAATCGCTCGACTGGCCTCAATTCGCGAAATATGGTGTTTGGAGTAAAGATTATCAAAAAAGTTATCATTTATATCGCTGTTTTTGGGATCGCTATTACTGGCCACCACCCAGGCTCCCTTGGCCCGCATAGCGTCAATAAAATGGGCTAGCTCGATTTGCTCCTGATCGCCAAACTCGTCTTTCGCGTAAGAAGTGAAATTAGCCGTGTTGGATAAGGGACGGTACGGTGGGTCGAAATAGGCGAAAGTCCTCTCGTCAATAAACGCGCTAGACAGTTGGTAATCCCCCCAGACAATCTCCACGCCCTCTAAGGCCGCGGAAACGGCCAAAAGATTGGCGGAATCGCAGATCTTAGGATTTTTATACCTACCCTGAGGCACGTTAAAGCCGCCTTTGGCGTTGACGCGATAAAGACCATTAAAACAGGTCCGATTAAGAAAAATAAAAAGAGCGGCCAGTTCCGTAGTCAGATCCGAACCCGCTTTTAGAGCGTTAAAGCGGTCGCGGCTTTGGTAAAAAATATCCTTTCGCTCAGCTGAGTTAGCGGGAAGGTAGCGCTCTTCCAGCTCTAATAAAAGCTCAATCAGCTCTTTAACGTTATCGCGAATTGTTTTATAGGCGTGAACCAATTCCCGGTTAATATCACTGATATAAATTCGCGTTAGCTGGTAATTATTAAGAATCTCCAAAAGAACCGCCCCGCCCCCAATAAAAGGCTCAGCGTATTGGGAGTACCGGTCGCCCAGACCCGAAGGGAACTTTTTCTTAATTTCCTCAAGTATCTGCGATTTTCCCCCAGCCCACTTAATAAAAGGGTTAGCTTTAAATGACCGTCTCCGATTACTCATTTTATCCTCGCGTCAATATAATAATATCACTTTTAATTTAAAATTATTTATACAATAAAAATCATAATTTTATGAATAAAATAATATAATATGCTCTTAAGATATTAAAGAGGATCTTATACGACTACTGTCTGACTATAGGGCTCGCGCCAGAATACCTAAAACCTTATATTATTTTTATACTATTTTTTCTATCAATGATCAACCTAAAATTCCCTTTTGGCTTCTATTGGTCGGGCCGCCGGGTGAGGGGTAAGCCGTAGGCGCGGTAGTTAAGGCGAGGTTTAAGGGGCGAAAAAGGTTATGGGGAGTAAAGGGGAGCGAAGGGGTTCGGGCTAAATCTTAGTTAAGCGACCAGTGGTCTCATCCAGTTGGAAAAAACCTATCTCGCCTAGTTTTTGGCCCTTAATGGACAAAATGACATAGACATAACCCGGGATGGCCTCGGCGTCGTCCACTTCCGAAGGGGTCGCCTCGCCTTCCGGGTGGGAGTGAAAAAAACCCAAAACCTCTTGGGAGTTGGCTTTAGCCGTAACTTCGGCGGCTAACAGCTCCTCATAGGATAGACTGTAGCTTTCCGTAGCTTTTGGGGAGCCAGCGATGAGGTCAAAAACCTTAGCTCCCGCCGGATCGCGCTGACCTAAAAGAAAGCCGCAAGCTTCTTTAGGGTAAGCGGCTAGCCCTTCTTTCTCCAGACCCTTTAGGGCCGTTGGGGACAACTGGGGCGCGCCGCTCCCCCCGCCAATGGCCGGGAAAAAGCCCACCCGGTCGCCTTTTTTAAGCGGGGCTTTCAGATCGACCCGGCTCCCGTTAATGGTGATAATTTTGATTTCCGGGATGGGGAGGTTTAAAGCCGCGGCCAAGTCCTCAACGGTCTTTAAGCCTTGGTGGCCCACGGTTAGACCTTCAGTAGGGTTATAGTCAGGGAAGAGCTTTCTTAAAGTGGTGGAAAGGCGAACGGAAACGGTCATTTTGGATCCCTGGCTAATAGCCGAAAAATTATTATCCTCAAAGCTCCTGCGAGCCGCTCTGGTGTCGGGGCGCGAGCGGTTAGACGGACGCCTAGCCAAGTCTTCCTTACTTCTGGTGACCACTAGAAATCCCCCAGAAGTCTCCTAGGTTCGGCCTAGCGAGGCGATAAGGGCTAGCGGCGGTTTATGGGATAGGGTCAACCCTAAAATAGGCTTTTTTAAGCCATAACGCCGTTCGACCCCTAAACCGATTATAACCAGAAGAACCGCCCTTAACCAGAGCGGTTAAAGGAGGGCGGAAAAATCCGGGCGGCCAAAAGCGCCGGACCAAGCGCCTAATTTAACTGTTTTACGTTGTTTATTAGCCTAAAAACTATTTTTTAAGTATTATTAGCTAAATAAACTTTAAGAATCTATTTAACAATCCTAATTATTTAAACTAACCAGATCCCGTCCGCCTGGGCTAGCTAAAACTCCTTTAACCACCGCTTCTTATCCAACCCCAACCAACCCCCTAGAGCCAACCGCCTTAAGCCAGCGTTTATTAGACCGCGTCTAATTATCCGGTTTTTTAAGGGCCTTTCTTAGGGCGACCCTGGCGCTCCGCCCGGCTCTTTTTCCTCTAACTCTAACACTTCTAACATTTAACTCTAAGCCCGGGGCCAATCTGACCGCTTTTAACCAGGTCCCCGAAAAAAACTTTTAAACTTGTCCGTTTTTTTGATCCAAGTCAAGGAATATCGTGGATTATATGGGATAATTTCTCTTAGCCAGAAGGGCTAAGGCTCATTTTTGCGCTTAAAGCTTAAAGGGGCCACAACCGTAACGAACGGGTTTAACCAACTTAGCCCGCGCTTTTAGGGTTAACCTGACCGCTTGACCGAACTACCGATGAGGGATAAGGAGATATCATGAACGCGACCAATAACCTGGTGGAGATCGATCGCGACCTTTGCGATGGCTGTGGCGAGTGTCTGCCCAGCTGCGCGGAGGGGGCCATTTATCTAGCCGAGGGTCGGGCTGTTATCGACCAGAGTTTATGCGATGGTTTATTAAATTGCTTAGGGACCTGCCCCAAAGGGGCCTTAAAGGTCAGTATGGCTTCGGATCGCCAGGAAACGACGGTAACCCCGGCCCCAGCCCCGACCGAGGTAAAGGCCCCTCAACCAACTTTAGGGGACTGGGAGCCCTTAGTCTCTTGGCCGATTAAACTGGAGTTAGTGGCCCCGAACGCCCCGTTTTTGGGGGCGGGGGAGTTTATCTTAGCCGCGGACTGCGTGGCCTTCGCTGACCCGAACTTTCGGGCGGGGCGGACGGATCAACCGGTCATTATTGGCTGCCCCAAGCTGAACGGGGCTGATTACATGGATAAACTTGCGACTATTCTATATAATAACCCCGGAACGCGGCGGGTCACGGTGGTTATGATGAGCGTGCCCTGCTGTCAGGGGCTTAAGTGGTTCTTGGAGCGAGCCGCCCAAAAGGCCGGGGTTAACCTTACGATCCAGACCATGGTGGTGACCCAGAAGGGGAAAATCCAGACCCCAGTGGAGGCCTAACTATGGCCATTACCATGTGCCCAGGTCAAGACACGGCTTTTTGGAAGCCGGGCGATATATTCGAGATCACTTGCCCCAGTTGTGGGGCTAAGGTGGAGTTTTTTAAAGACGACGCCCGGCGGAAATGCCCGGGCTGCGGTCACATCTTCCCCAACCCCAAGATGGACGAGGGCTGCGCCAAGTGGTGCCAGTTCGCGGATAAGTGTTTAGGCATAAACCCCGAGGTCCGAGGGAAAGACGTTAAACCTTAGGCTTTTTTCGTCTATAATGGCTTAGCGTTGGCGGTTAAAGGGTTTGGCTTAGCCTAAATTAAGGTGATTTTGGAGAGTCCTATGGCTAAGCCAATCGACCCAGACTCCGCGGACCGGATCAAACAGTCCTCGCTTTTAGCCACGGCCTCGTCCATTGGGCTGGCCCTAGTTTTCTCCATCTTACTGGGGGCCTTGGGCGGCTATTACGTGGATAAACATTTCGCCACCAGCCCCTTTGGCTTTATCATTGGCTTACTCCTGGGCGTGGTGGCTGGCTTTCGGAACGTTTACGTCCTGGCCCAGAGGCTGGATAACGCCCCAGTCAAAAAGACCCTATTTTCTCAACCCCCTTTAACCAAACCGAAGCCTTCGGAACCGGAAGGCTCTGACCAAAATAACGACCCTAAGGAAAACCCATGACCGCTCGCGATTACACTAAACTGATGGGGCTTTTAGTCCGTAGTGGGACTTATTTGGTCGTTTTTTGCCTGGCTCTGACCATTGGCCTAGCCGTTGGTTTAGGTCTCTGGAAGGGGGCTTCCTGGGCTTTGGGGGCTTTCTTGGGCGGCGGTTTAGTCGTGGGCAACGCTTTTTTGTTGCGCCGAGCCTTGGCCACGGCCAAACCAGGGCGTTTGGACAAGTCTTTTTGGTGGTCGGTGGCTTATTTTTATCTGGCTTTTTTTATCACGGCCTTAATCTGCTTTGTGGTCATTAAGTACCAGATTGGTAACTCCTTAGCCTTTATCTTAGGGCTTTCGACCTTCATTCTCGCGGCCTTTATCACCACCATGATTGGGCTCGTGGGCCACCTCATCCAGGCTAGCTCCTTCGATGACCAGAGCCAACCTGGAACCGCTAGCGAGGCCCCAGCTTCAGAAGCTTTAACCGCGCCGAACCCTTTAAGCGCTAAAGACCCGGAATCTTCTAAAGACCCAGAAGAACCTAAAGACCCGATTCCCTCACCGACGGAGCCAGCTTAAGGGCTGGCCTTCGGGGCTTTCGCCTTAAACATCTAGCCACCATGAGCCGGTCTAAATGAACTCGCCTTATAACCCAGCCCCATGAATCTGCCTAAAGTCATTATCTTAACCGGGCCCACGGGCTCCGGGAAATCCAGCTTAGCTTTAAAAGTGGCTAAGGCTTTAGATTTGGAGATCGTTAACGCCGATAGCTTGGCCTTTTACCGGGGTCTAGACATTGGGGCGGCTAAACCGACCGCTAGCGAAAGACTGGCCGTCCCCCATCATCTCTTTGACATCTTGGAGCCCGACGAGGACTTTGACGCCGCGGCTTACTTAAAACTGGCCCGGCCCATTGTGACTAGGCTTTCCGACGCGGGAAAACCAGCTTTGGTCGTGGGCGGGACGGGCTTGTACTTAAGAAGCTTAACCAGAGGGCTTTTCCAAGGCCCTGGGCGGCAAGCGGTCATCCGGGCGGCCATCCGGGAAGAGGTTAAAAAGGGGGCCGATCCTTACCAGCTTTTACTGACTGAGGACCCTTTAGCCGCGGCCAAGCTCAACCCCAAGGATTACCCCCGGGTGGAAAGGGCTTTGGAGGTCATTCGGGCCAGTGGGGTCAGTATCGTCACCCGCCAGGAAGAGCATCGGTTAGCCGATCAACCCTTCGCGACTTTAGTTTTGATTATCGATCGAGAAACTAAAGAACTGGACGCGGATCTCCGGGTCCGAACCGAGGGCATGTTTAAAAATGGGTTGATCGCGGAGGTCGAGGGTTTGTTAAAGGCCGGTTTTTCAAGAGATCTTAAACCCTTAAGGGCCATTGGCTACCGGGAGGCCATAGCTTACTTAAAGGGCGAAATGACCTTGGAGGCGGCTAAAGAGCAAGTCTACTTACGCACCCGAAGGCTGGCCAAACGCCAAAGAACCTGGTTCCGAGGGCAAACCCCGGAAGGGCTCTGGGTTAAACCGGATTTGGACTTAATTATCGAAAAAATACAGGGCTTTACCCAGGGCGGGGCGGGGGCCTTATGACCGCGATCCCTTGGCCGCCTTTAATCAAAGGGGTTTTGATCCAGCGTTATAAGCGTTTTTTAGCCGACGTGACTTTGGAAAACGGGGTTAAGGTCACCGCCCACACGGCTAACACCGGGAGCATGCTCACTTGCAGCCAACCTGGCCGAACCGTTTACTTAAGCCAGTCGGCTAACCCCAAAAGGCTCTATCCCTACACTTGGGAGATGATCCACATGCCCGATGGTTTAGTCGGGGTCAACACCTCTTTACCCAACCGCTTGGCTTATAAAGCCGCCCAAGAGGGGTTTTTCCCCCACTGGCCGTCTAACCCAATTATAACCAAAGAGCCTAAAATACCTTCCGGTCGCTTGGATCTGCGTTTAGATTACCCTCATGACCCTAACCTACCTACCATCTGGGTGGAGGTGAAAAACTGCTCGCTAGTGGAAAACGGGGTGGCTCTTTTTCCCGACGCCCCTAGCCAAAGGGGCCAGCGGCACTTAAAGGAGCTAGTCGAGTTGGTTAAAACTGGCCAGAAAGCCCAGATCCTCATCCTAGTCCAACGAGAGGCTAAAGTTTTTCGGCCAGCCGCGGCCATTGACCCGGACTTCGCCAGAGGTTTACAAGAAGCGGTGGCTAATGGCGTGGGCTTAGAGGTTCGCCGGGTTAAACTAACCACGAGCGCGGCCACTTTGGCTGAGCCTTTGGAGACTATGTGGTGAAAGATTTAACCGAGTTTTTTGAGCCGCCTTATCCCGCGCCGCCCTTGGATCCGCGCTTTATCCGGAACGCGAATTCTTTAACTGGCGTCATCCCCCCGGAATGGGCCGATCAACCCGCTTTTAGTTTAGTGGCTAAAGTTGGGGGGCTAGAGGCGGAGCTAGCTAGTGAGCTAGTTAACTTTGGCGCCTTTTGGGTCAAATCCCGGCCCCAGGTCGATCCAGCTTGGCCGTTAAAACCCGGTTTAATCTTTCGGGTCAACTGGCCGCGCTATGGGCCTATCCGTTTTTACGAGGCCGATAGTCAAAGGATCGTCTACGAGGACCAAGATCTTCTGGTTTACAATAAAGAATCGGCCATTCCCACCCAGATCGTGCCCTATGACCGCTTCAATAACGCCCAAGAAGCCTTAAAGCGGTTAACCGGGACGGATTTGAAACTGCCCCATCGGTTGGACGCCGGGACCTCGGGGTTGTTAATGAGCTCTAAAACCCCCGCCGGGGCTTTAGGTTTAGGCCGGGCCTTTAAAGATGGGCTAGTGTCGAAAAGATATATCGCGTTAACCAGCGGCCCGCCGCCAACTTTTTCCCAAAAAATTGTCACCGCCACCATCGCGAGGGCTGGCCAGCGTTTTGTGGCCCGGGCCAATGGACCGGGGAAAGCCGCCAAGACCATCTTAACCGTCTTAAAGGCCAATGAGGACCGCGTCTTGTGGTTAGCCAAGCTCGAGACCGGTCGGACCCACCAGATTAGGCTCCACTTGTCCTTTATTGGGTACCCGGTCTTAGGGGACAATTTTTATGGCGGAATAGTCCACGAAAGACTCATGCTAAGAGCCATTAGTTTACGCTTAAAACACCCTTTAACCGGCGAGCCCTTAAGCTTTGGCCCGACCGAAGAGGAGTTAAGCGATCTGGTTCAAGATTAATGATGGACTTGTAAAACCCCCCCAGAAAAATTGCGAAAAAATTGGGGGAATCGGCTTATGGAGAATTTATTCAAGTGACCGCCAAGATGTAACCGCGGTCAGTTAAGGGGGGGGCAAACACCAAATCGTCATCTTTCTTAAGCGCCTCGAGCTTGACGTTGGCGCTTTTTGGGCGCTTAAAACTCAGACTAACCCCAACGCGCGTCAACGGATTCATTGATGAAAAAGATAGGCTGGTTAATGAAGAGTCTCTAAGATGGTTTATTAACGACAACGACCGTCCCATCCTTGTATGGCTTACGCGAAGCGCGTAGTTCCAACACGGCGTCGCTTGTGGACCCAACATACAGAATGTTCTCGTTATGATCACTTATTAGTATTAGCGATTGCGTTTGTGAAAGCCTTGAGCGTTAATTCGTTCCGTTGTTGAGTATGGTTTAAGTTAGAGCTACGTCCAGAGAACAACTCCTTGTTTTCACGGTACATCTTTTTAAGATTATCGCGCAATTTATCTTTGTTTTTGATGAGATTATCGTATTGTTCCACAACATCAAATCCGCTAGCGGTGAACATGATAGGGTCATAAATAATTTTTGTTGGCCGAGTTTTGGTGGAACCTAGTAAAGTAAAAGCTTTTTTATCAAGTATTTTCCAAAGGAAGTCAATAGTTTTCTCAAACATGTCTCTGTAAACTTTGAGGTCTTCCACCGTAAACTTATTTCCTTCAATAATAAACCTGTCCAGGAACTCAGAAATTCTATTTAATCCTGGTTTGAAGTTCGCGATATTACGGTAGGCGAAAAAACGCAAAACAAGTTCTACGTCATCCATTTTCTCAAACATACTATTACCAGACTTCGTTGATTCATCAATTTCTTCATCAGAGTCTTTAACTTTAAGGTTATGGTTGTTCGGAATACCCCACATTAAACGGAAGTGTTCGTTCTCGGAAAGATCGACGCACAGACTATTGAGGGGACCATTGTAAACAGCGTTGCGAGCCTCCTGATCGCTAAGCTCCACACCTCCAAAATTGAGACGCTCAAAGACAATTTTCTTTAATTTCGCGACATCATTGTCACCAGTTGATGTCTCCTTAAGAAGGATGACTGATGAAATATAACGACGATTAATACCACCACGAATCTTTGATGGAAGCTCCGAGTATTTCTTCCCATCAAGGTCTGACCAGAACTCTAACCCTGTGAGAGCGAATTTATCATCGTAGAATTCGCTTAGCGCGGTAAGGCGCTGACGTCCATCAATTACTTCAAAACGCGCTAAATCACGCTCGAAAAGGAATACAGGGGGAACAGGCGCGTTCATAAGAAACGATTCGATAAGGCGCGATTTACGCTTATCATCCCAACGATGTCGGCGCTGATACTCAGGATCAAGAATGTACCGAGGCTCCTTCTTTCCGTCATCTCCCACAATCTCTTCATTAAGCATCGATAGAATTGTCGACAGTGGATACCGCGCTTGCTCCGTTACGATCCGAAACTTACCACTCACATAGCGAGTGTTCAATTCTTCGTCAGTCGCTTTAGTTTTAGTGTCGGGATCAGAGAACGAGATCTTCTCAAACGGATGGAGATGATCCTGTTCCTTTGGATGGTTTGTCTCGTTAATTAACGTTTTCTTCAGACTCATTGGTTATCTCTTTCAAGAAAAATGACAATAAACATCACGCTCGATGATGGACTTTTTCGGCTTCGCTGGGAACTGACACGCCTACCATCGCCAATTTTCGGAATCAGATACCGTTATCGCGGTATCAATCCTCCAGTTGGAGTTGACCAACGACTGTTTGATAACGCCCATAGGCTCAACAGCGCGATCGTTGATTCCACCAAACCTGATAAGGCGGTCGGGAATATATCCGCGTCATTAATCTAGCGGCTAAGGGTTCCCCAGAAAATCCGGTTACCCGGCGGTAGGGGAGCTAGGACTTCAGAAATCCCTAAGACCCCGGCCTTTTCCATCATCTGGGATATTTCCGAAACCGTATACGAAGATCCGCCCTCAGTTTGCAGGAGCATGTTCAACGAAAATAGGGCCGGGCCTAGCGGGCCGTCCCGCTCATCGTTGAGGACAAATTCCTGGATAGCCAAAATACCTCTGGGGTTTAGGGTCGCCGCGGCTCTTTGAACCAGCTCGGTGGCCTTCTCAAAAGACTCGCCATGAAGAACCTGGGAGAGCCAGACCGCGTCAAAACCTGAGGGTAGCGGACTGGTTAAAAAGTCACCGCTTTGAAAACTGACTCTTCGCTCCATTCCGTAATGGTGGACGACTTCCTGAAAGATGGGCTCGCTGGTCGGTCGGTCGAACACCACGGCCGAAAGTTGGGGGTATTGGCGACAGAAGGTCGCGGCGTAGGTTCCCGGACCTCCGCCCAAATCCAGTAGAGTTTTGGCCTGGCTGAGATCCAGGGCTTTAGCCACAGTTTCGGCCTGGAGACGGGCGACGTTGTGCATGCCCATGAGGAAGGCTCGGATATTTCTCTCGGGCTGGGCCGGTTTTTGTTGGGAGGGCTGATATTTTTGGCCGGTTTGGATCGATTTTTCCAACTGAGACCAGGCTGGAATCAAATAGCTGAAATGGACCAGAATATCGCCATAATAATCAGGCGACTTTTCCAGGAGACATTGACTGGCGAACTCGGTCAGGCGGTAGCTGTCCCGGTCTTTGTGGAGCAGATCCAAGGCGGTCAAGGCGGTCAGAAGCATACCGAGCCCCCTGGGGTCGGCGCCTATTTTATCGGCTAGGGCCGTCGCCGTGGAATTAGGGGCTAGCTCAGCGATGGCGGGAAAAAGGCTCAGCTTAATGGCCGCCCCAATGGCTGAGGCTTTCCAGATTTCCTGACCCATAGCGAACAGGGCTTTAGGTGTCCAATTGATTGACGGCATAGATAAAACCTCATCGCGGGCGAAAGGCGCGGGAACGATGTCCTTTTTTATTAAAATTAAGGCTGAAACTTTTTGATTATTATGACACAGAGGCTAAGGTTTTAAAAGCTTTAAACTTAAATTAAGCTCGGCCAAAAACGCGTTGGCCCACGCTGAAGCTCTCTAAAGATCCAGGTATTCGCTGGCGATTATACCTTTACTTTTATATAAACTTAAAACGTCATTATAAATTGAATTTAGGTTATAATATAAAATGATTAACTGACTAATAATACTTATTTAAAAATTTATTCTTTCCATATTATAAAAATATCATAGTTATTATCATGGCCCGACTAAAGAGCTCTACGGCCAGGTCGTCTCTCATCCCCCATGTCTCTCATCCCCTCAAGACTCCAGTCTGACGGCCTCACATTTTTGGGGACAATTTTTATGGCGGAATTGTCCCCAAAAGACTCCCGCTAAGAGCCATTAGTTTACGCTTAAAGCGTCCCTTAACTAGCGAGCCCTTATACTTTGGCCCGACCGAGGATGATTTAAGCGTTCTGGTCCAAGATTGATTACCTCCCCTTTAAGTTTAAGCTTGATTAATCGCCATTTATAACTATAACATCAACTTAGGTCACCATTTAAACCTCATCTTTGAGGCCGCGCGCCAGTTCTCCCCGACAAGCTAACGGATTGCGTCATTTCTCGCTTGATTGACATCGCTCGCCAAATAGTATAATAATATTCAGCGCGTCGGTCGCTCCCCGCTAAACTATAATCGCTCGTGGCCAGTGAAGTATATTTTGTGATTTTTACGCGCTAATTTATAAGACGCGTAAATAATCGAGCGAAAAAATGGAAGAACAAACTAGTTTATATAATATATCTAAAAATTTTATACCTTGCGCGTTAGAAGATCCTAATTTCCCATTTGAAAAAATTAGCGCTATCGCTGAACTAGAAAGTTGGCGAAAAGAAATAAATAGGCCAATATATCATATACATAAATGGTGGGCGCAACGTCTGGGGCCCGTGTTTCGGGCCATAACGCTCGCGGCCTTATCTCCATTAGGGACTGATATTTTGAAGGCCTTTTATCAACCGAAAAATTTTAAGAGGGAATTGATTGTCTTTGACCCATTTATGGGAAGCGGCGTCATCATTGGCGAGGCGGTGAAACTAGGAGCTAGAGCGATTGGTCGGGATATAAATCCTGTGGCGTATTTTTTAGTCAAAAACGCGCTTTCTTTCCATAATCATGGACAAATATTAACTAAATTCGAGTCTATATCTTAGTAAGCGTTAACGTTTGGCTTTCGTCATAAAATTCCAGCGCCAGTTTCTCTGGTCCGCGAATCGCCTTGCCTCAAAGGCTACGGCCCGAGCCATGGTTAGCTAGTCCAAACGGCCCCTTTGGGTAATTGAGGCGTCGCGCTCCCTTTTTTAATCTGGGATTAACCTAAAGCGCGAAACCTTAAGTTTTAAGGCCTGGCGTCCTAAAATTGGCGGTTAAAGCCGCCATATATTACTCTTTTGGTTCCTTTATAGACTCTAATGTCTCAAACTTAGCTAAAACGAAAGTCCGTCTGGCCATGACCAGGGCGACCATGATAACCGGTTGACCCGCCCCTCTATACTTATCGGCGTATTGCTTTTGGATCTGGCGTAAAGCCTTATCGGCTAAATTGGTCATTGACTCCCTTAGTTTGGCTTTATCCGCGTCGTTTATCGGCGGATGGAGAGGTTTGGGTTTAGCGACTTTCTTGGGAGCTTTGGCGGACTTTTGAGCCTTGGCGGGCTTTTGAGCCTTGGAAGATTTGGGGTCCGGCGTAGTCTCTTGGTCGTCGGATGACTCGGGTTCATCCTCTCTATAAACCTTTAGCTCAACAATAAAACGCTGGCCTTTGGGGCTAACGAAGTGGACGTCCATAAAACCATGGGCCGTAGTCTCTTGGGAGTTAAACTTTTGGTTGGCCAGGGATATGGCCGTCTCAAAGAAAATCTGGTATTGACTCTCGTTGGTTTTAAAAGAGGGGTGAGTGAATTGGTTAAGATAGAAACTAAAAGCCTCTTCCACCCCACTAGCGTCCAATTTAAACAAGCTCTCTAAAGTCGCCTTAGCCCACTTTTGGGCTAAAACCGGATCGCTAACCAGATCTTTAGCGTGGGCCATAGGCCACAGGGCGGCTTTGACCTCCTGATTGGGAACTTCCAGGCTGAATCGCCTAGATTGCCCTTCAACGAATGTATCCTTAATAGTCAGGTAGCCGGTCTGTAATAAGAGAACCTCTGGCCGAATATTATCGATATCGCTAATATCAGTATCTGACTCTTGGATATCTGGAATATTATTTATCCATTCTGGATCCTGAAGATCTTCAGCGCCCAACTGGCGGAGAAAATTGGGCGTTCCAGACTTGTACCAGTAACTATCAATTTCGGCGTCATCAAGGGCGGAGAGAACCGACCAGGGATTGTAAACCCGGGTTTTTCCGTCCCAGGTGTAGCCATCATACCAGTCTTGAATCGTTCTTCTTAAATCACGCCCATCGCTTCCCAGGGGTAAATAGCCTTCCTCAATGAGAAGCTCTAAAGTT
>JAISRZ010000031.1 GCA_031273455.1 Deltaproteobacteria bacterium
AGCGATGGGGCCGATTTAAGAAAATTGATTCGTGACTGGTACTTTGGTTACTCCTGGGACGGGAAAACCTGGGTCTACAACCCTTGGTCCCTTTTATCTTGCCTTGATGACGCCGAAATTTACCCTTACTGGTACGACTCAGGGGCTCCCGCTTTTCTGACGGATCTAGACCTTAAGGGCCAGGCTGAGTTCGACTGGTTAAAAGATATACCAATTATTAATGAATCGAGGACCTTTATCGATAAGATCGCCAAAATAGATCCAATCGCCCTGTTATTCCAGACCGGCTACCTGACCATTAAGGAAACCTTACCCAACTTAGGCGACCCTCCAGATTACCGCCTGGTTTTTCCCAATTTGGAGGTCCGCGCCGCCATAACGCCTCTGGCCCTTTCAATTACGCCGCCGAAAAACGACTACTTGGCTAATATTTTGGCCGAGCGAACCCTTAAGGCTTTGTTAGAGCTAGACGCTAAAGGCTTAGAAGAGGCCTTTAGCCAATATCTGGCTCAATTTCCTGACGATGACTCCCTGGAGTCGGAAAAATATTTGACGACTTTATTAGAGTCCGCTCTTATGATGGCCAAGCAGAGGTTTAAAACCCAGGCGCAGACGGTTCAGGGAAGGCTGGACATCCACCTAACTAGCCCTAAAGGCGATGAGTACATTATTGAGCTTAAAGTCTATCAAGAGAGAAAACCCAAAATCGGATCGCTAGGCCCGCCAAAGGACGAGGAAGAGAAGGCCAAGCTCTTAAAAGCCATGGCCCCTTCCGCCCAAAGGGCTTTAAGCCAGATTACCAAGAAATACGCTGACCAGCTCACTGGCGGGCCTAACCGGGTCGTCTTGACCGCCCTAGTCATCGCCAGACGGAATGTTATTTTGGCGAAATTTAAGGTCCTTGAGGGAAAACTGACTTAACGACTTAAGCCGGGGTTAGACAGACTGGACCTAAGGATTGGCCATTATTGTCTAAATGAGGGAAAAGCCTTATCGCAAACCAATGTTTTCGTTGCCATACGGGGTGACTAGACAATCTATTGACCTAAGTATAAGCCTTAAGACCTAAAGATAGCGGTTTTAGACTTTATATTCCTTCGTTAAAAGTGGAGGCCAAAAACTCTTCTAGCCTGGCCCGCGTGGTTTTTAGATTTTGGCGGACCCATAACGCCTTTGGCGAAAGTTGTGTCGCGAAATTTGTCGCGCTTAGACGGTGGGCCTAAATAAAAAATTTTTTGGGTTCCATATTAAATAATTCCATTCACCAGGAAATAGTCTACAAAAATTTTTATTGACCTAGATACGCGTTTAACTACAAACTCTTACCAAAAATTCAGTGATTTCAAACAGTTATCAGCGCAAACTAAAATAACTTGTAAAGTTTGATTTGTTTAAAAAATTATTTTTTGAATTTTGGATCTTTTTTAAAACCCGCCAAAACCATAAAAATATTTCTTCTGGTTAGGCCCCAAAGACCTCTAGCGGCCCCTACTTTTTTCGATGATTGCAACACATTCAAATCTAAGTCAATGCTAATAAGCTATCATTACCTAAAAATTCATATTTAATTTACATTTTCATAGTAATTATAGTTCGGATGGTTGAGGCTCATGAGGGCGAGTTAAGGTTAAAGCTTCAGAACTAGAATATAACCGACAGCTTGGGCCAGGGTTGGAGACAGGGTTGGAGTGGATTTAGAACAGGGTTTTTCTAGTTTAGCCTTTAGTTAAACCCTAATAGACCCCTAAAGACGGTTAAATTAGGTCTTAATAGAAAAGCTTAAGGGGTTTTGACCTCTGGTTTTAACCGCCAGCTAAAACCAGAGGTCGCTCTAGACCCTAAGAGCCGGGCCATAGGCTTAGCCCGGCTCTGTAAGCCCTTAAGATTAATTATTTAGGGCTAACCGCGAGGTAAATGTTTCTTTCCCCGCGTCTGGCCCACAGAAGGACGGGCGTTTTATTGTCCCGGCCCCGGATGATCTTTAAGTAATCCTCCAAAGAGGTCACCGGCTTCCGGTCCACTTCCAAGATAATGTCGCCCACCGCCACCCCAGCGTCTTTGGCTAGCGAGTCGGAATCCAAGCCTTCCACTTGTAAGCCAGCGGTTAGGCCCAACTCTTTAGCGATCTCCGGGGAAATGGGTTTTAAGGTCCAGCCCAGATCCAAGGCCCCGCCAGCTTCTTTTAGTAAGTTGGGGTCATCCTCCATGCGGGAGATGGTCACGTTCAACTCAAGCTTCTTTTTATCCCGAATTAGGGAGACTTTAACCACTTTGTCCGGCGGGGTGTCGGCCACTAGGGCGCTTAAATCGCCAGACTCTTTAACTGGTTGCCCGTCAAAGGAGACAATAACGTCCCCATGGAGTAAACCGGCTTTTTGGGCCGGGGCGTCGGGGATAACGTCGGCGATCAAAGCCCCTTCGCTCTTTTCCAAGCCAAAAATAGTGGCGATGTTTTTGGACACAGGTTGGATAACCACGCCCAGCCAACCGCGCTCCACGTAACCTTTAGCCTTCAGTTGGGCGATGATCTTGGCCACTAGCTTTGAGGGGATGGCGAAGCTGATACCCGTCCCCCGGGTGTTGATTTTAGCGCTAATCCCGACCACTTCGCCTTTAACGTTAAGTAAAGGCCCCCCATAACCGCCGGGGTTAATGGAGGCGTCGGTTTGCAAAAAGTCGTCATAAGGCCCGGCCCCAATGGACCGGCCCCGGGCCGAGAGGATGCCTAAAGTCACGGTGTGCTCTAAGCCAAAGGGATTGCCAATGGCCACCACCCAGTCGCCAATGCGCAGTTTTTCCGAGTCGCCTAAAGTCATGTAGGGAAAAGGCCCGGGCTCGCTTAACTTAATCAAAGCCAGGTCGGTTTTCGGATCCCGACCCACGACCTCGGCCCCCATTTCCCGACCGTCATCGAGCTTCACGGTGATCTTCTCAGCCCCTTCCACTAGATGGTTATTAGTGATGACATAGCCGTCTTTATCGTAGATAAACCCCGACCCTTGGGCCGAGGTCACGTCCCGACTAAAGGGCCGACTGGTCCGAACCGGGGGCCTGGGCGTAGTCGGCGGGGGGCTAGGGGCCGGCGGGTTAGGCTGATTAGGCTGGGGAGCCGGGGGGTTAACCCCAGGCGGGTTATTGGGGCTCGGCGGCGTTGGCCGCGGAGCTGGCGGCGGGGTCGCGGGCGGCGGGGTCGGTAATTGGGGGCGCTCATCTTTATTGGGGCTATACTCCACCACCAAGTTGACCACCGAAGGCTGAGCTTTGGCGGCGATGGGGGACACGGACGGCAAAGCGGCCAGATCCACCTTGGAGCTTAAGGACCGCTCCTCATTGGGATTGGTTTCCGTTACCAACGGCTGGGTTTGGGCGATTATGGCCGGGCTAATAACGGCCAAAGCCAAAGCGATGAGAAAGAATAAAACCCCGTGTTTAATGTTCATGGCGTATCCTAATAGGCCGCGCGCGACCAAAATATGACGTCAAAAAAAAACCTTATCGCCGACCTGGACGCGTGACTAAGCGCGTCATGGCCCGGCTAATCTCGTCTTGATGGCCCCTTAGTAACTCCAGCTCGTACAAACTGGGCCGGGCGAAGTCTGGGGCCTCTTTTAGCCGAATGTTTTCCGGATCGAAGAGGGCCAGGATCCCCAAGTTAATCTTGGTGACCGCGTAGATTAAGCGGTTCTCGGTCCAGCCGCTAATCTCCATGACCGGGGTCATTAAGCTAGGATCTTGACCAAAATCCATAATCTCCGGCAATTGGGCCAAAAAGATTTTAATGTCCGCTTCCTTTAAGGGCGGCTCTTTGGCCATCTTCTCATACAGATGGGCTAAACTGCGGGCGCTCATGGGCTTTTCCGCGGGTTTAGCCAGGGGCTTTTCCGGAGACTTTTCCGGGGCTTTAGCTTGGGGCTTTTCCGCGGCTAAAGCTATCTGGTCAGTTAGAGGGTCGGTTAGAGGATAGATTAGACTAAAGGCCAAGGCCATTAAAAGAGCGACCCTTATCAGCCCTTTATAAAACCGCTTAACCATATCGCCTTCGCTCAAAAGGGGCTCTCCAGCTCTTCTAAAACTAGGGCCATAAGTAGGGGAAACATGATCTCATGGTGCCCAATAAAGTAATACCCCTGACCCCCTTCTTTAGTCGGCCTTTCCACAACGTTAACCCGGCTCCGGTACTGGTGAATAAAGTCCATATTAATGGTGGTGACCTTTTTGACCGCGTGGCCGAGGTTTCTAACCAGGGTTAAGGCCTTTAAAAAAACCTCGGGCATGATGACCGCCGAGCCCAAGTTTAAAAAGACTCCGCCCTCCAAGGTGGCCGTCAGCTGACAAAAGGTCTGAAAGTCATTCTGGCTGGCTTGGCCTAAGCTCCCAAAGTCCCGATCCGGATGGATATTGTAAACGTCCGTCCCCAAGGCCGCGTGGATGGTCAAAGGGATGTTTAAGCGGGCCGCGGCGGCTAGAACGCTACTTTTTATCTCCGGTGGGTTCAGGTCGTTCAGTAGAAGGCCTAAAGTCTGGCCAAGGCCTTGGCCTTTTTCCGCGGCCATTTTAGCGGCTTTATTGATCAAAGCCCCGGTTTCCCCAGTCACCCCAAAGGCCCCATCGCCTAAGTTCGCCCCCACGTCCTCGCTGGTGGCCCCAACTAAAGCCACTTCCGTGTCGTGGACCATAACCGAGCCATTGGCCGAGATGGAATCAAAAAGACCCTTTTCCAGTAAATCCACTAGTAAGGGCCCTAAACCCACCTTAATGGGATGGCCGCCCATGGCCAGCATGATGGTTAAACCGGCCCTTTTGGCCCTAGCTAAGCTCTGGGCGGCCTTTTTCAGATCCCCAGCGGCTAAGATGTCCGGCCAAGTCTTAATAAACCCCCGAAAAGTCGCGCCCACCTTATAAGGCTCGGCGAAATCCGCCACCTTAACCTTGGAGTGGCGATTGTCTAAAGAGCTTAAGCGGATCCGCCCTAGGTCCAGGTCGGGCCATGGTTTAGTCATCCTTAGACCCCCCTTCAAAAATAAGGCTTTCCACTATATGACATAAGGTATGGCCGTACAATAGCTGGATCTCCTGGATCCGCGGCGTCGTGGCCCCGGGGGTGGGGATAATAATATCGGCGACCTTGGGATCATGGACCTTGGGGCCACACATAAATAAGGTCAGCATTTCGCGACTATTGGCCTCGGCCAAGGCTTTTAAGACATTGGGCGAAGTCCCGCTGGTGGATAGCCCCCACAGAACGTCGCCGGGCCGACCTAAAGCTCTAACCTGACGACTAAAGACCTCCGCGAAACTATAGTCATTGCCAATGGCCGTTAAAGTGGCCGTGTCCGCGGTCAAAGCCTTGGCTGGTAGACCCGGTCGCTCGATTAAAAAGCGGCTGACTAGCTCGGTGGCCAAGTGGGAGGACATGGAAGCGCTTCCCCCGTTGCCGCAAATGAAGATGGTTCCCCCCTTAGTCAACCTATCGGCCAAACGCGAGCCCGTCTCAATTAAAAGATCCCTTCGCTGGCTAGCTAGGGTTAAAGCCAAGGACAGATCGCTAAAGGCCGTGGACACAATATCTTTTAAGGTCAATACTCACCTTAGTTAGCCCCAAAAACGCGATCGACTATCAAGACTTGGCGCGTTTTTTGGCTAGATAATCCCCTTCCCTGGAGGAAAAGGCTGGTTAAGTTGGTTGATTTGGTGGACCGCTCTAGAACTTTAACGAGGAATTACCCTAAACCTAATAAGGGTAGGCGTTTAGAAAGGGGCGTTCCCTTAGAGTCTAAATCAATTAGGCATTTTAGCCTGATTCACTTGTTTTAAGCAATAGAAACCCCTTAAGCCCACAAGACAAAAGCGTCAAAAAAACTAAAAAAAACGCTGGACCTGGTTAAACTGGCACGAGATTTGCGAAGCGAACCTCCCCCATCCTCTTTCGCCATTCCTTAAAGGCGCCTACCTCTTTCGGTTTTTTAGTCAGTACCGCCTCCAAATAGGGAAGGCGCCGTTTAAACAAATCAAGGATTGACCTAGCGCTTTCTTCCGCAATGAAGTCGTCTAAAGTGGAAAATTTTTGGGGGGGTCCAAAATAAAAAGAAGATTTAAGTCAAGAGATAGGTATTGATTCCACCTTAAATAGGGAATTAGTCCCACAGCTCAACGAGGGTCAAAAAAGGCTTTGTGAACGGTTACAATCAAAGAATGAAAAACAACCTTTAAATCTAATCAAATTTGTGAGAAAAAAGAAAATGAATAAAAAGAATTGAAAATTTACAAATCTATATAAACAAATAAATAGCTTGATAGAACTCAAATAGGTTAAATCAGAATTAATTTTTATCAAATGAAACATAAATGAAAATGTATTCTTCACCAAATTAAAAAAATGAGATTATTATAATTTTAAGCAATTAACAGTCTTACATTTAACGTACCAGAAATTCAATTATTTACGCTAGGTTAACAGGTGAAAAAATATTACGTATAGTTAGTGTTTTTTCAATAACTTGACCATTATTCATGCCTTCTGATAGCAAAAATTCACAATTGCTTACAAGTGCAGAAGCGATTATGAGTGAATCGTAATATGAAAAATTATATTTGTTTTGAATATAAAGACCATATTTAATAGTATCTAGATTAACAACTACTAACGTATTATTTAAACATATTAGATTTATAGCTTCTTCTATTAAAGATAAATCCATCTTTAGTTTACGAATACTAACACTACAGAACTCGGTTAGAATTTGAGTACTGACAATCCGATCATAATTGTTGATCTTTTCAATCGATTGCTTACGCTTTTCGACTTCAGACACAGTGAAAATATAGATTAAGATATTAGTATCAAGGAAAGCTTTAGTCGCAGTCATACGCATCAGCCCTTTTAAATTTGTAACCTTTAGGAAACCGATCCGCCAATTTAAAGTCGTCTAATGTTAAAGCGCCTGCTTTAGTTTTATCAACAATAGTTTCTAGGTTTGAAGAATCAGTCTTGTCTGATAACATTGGTTCTATAGTAAGAATACGGTTGTTTTTTTCAACCAGTACTTGAGATGTACCAAATGAATTGGCAATAAACTCTGCTAAAACATTGACATTCATAGCTTGTTTAGACATTCGAGCTGATCTCCTTTAAAGATAAAAAGTCGTGATAAAATTCTACCACTTTTGTATACTATTGAACCTCGTTGAAATCCCTTCAATAACTACTTAGAGTAATTGTTCTTACTACTCTATTTAATCAATCAAAACACTAAATAACTAGTGCAATCCAATTGCATTTTAATTAAAATATAAATTTAGTATTTAGTTTATAGTCTCAGTTATAAAATTTAAGCTTAAAGTTAGTATTAATCACATATCTATTTGCAATACTAGATGTCGAAAATCAGTTCCGAGTAGACTTATCCCTTACACAAAAGTAAATGGCCAAAAATGGAAACCAATTCCGACCGCCGGTTCATGTTCCAAAAAAATTGTACGCTAGATTTTCAGGCAAGTCTAGGTAAATCTGAGCCCAGGTTAGAGACAAACAAATTCAGACTTCTTTCAATACTAAGATATCTTGATTCACAAGTTAAATTCGATTTTTACTTTAAAAATTTATTTCTTAAATTTTTAATATCATAAACAATAATATTATGTAATAGAAACTAATTCATACGATAATTTATTTACACATTTTAATTGAGTTTAAAAATATGAAATCAATTAACAAGCTGGAATTATCAGCGACTATTGTAGAGCCAGGAAAGCTCGTGAAAATGCAGCGCAACGGTGAACTTACTATCGAAAAAAGTCCCACCAGCGAAAAAGCGTGGCGGTTCCTGGCTATCTAGTGGATTGTTCTGGAGATGTTTCTGACGAGCTCATCTTGGGCCGTCTGGCCCCCTCCTAAGACCGCCCGCCCTCATCGACCATTCTTATACCTCTTCTAGAACCCTTCTAGGACCATAATAGACCCACCCCCTTCTGGTCGCCCCCCTCTCTCTTTGGACCTTTTTCCCCACCCAGCTAGCCGGGCTTTATGGTCCAGTCGAAAAAAGGGTTAACGATTGTTGGGGCCTTAACCGACTAATAAAGTGACTTTTAAAAACCACTTGTGGTTTCCTAGTTTTTCCGCTGGCTATTGTTGAAAAAAAAGTCGATAACTTCCCCTAATAAGCCCCATTTTGGGGGTCAAAAACCGCGTGTTGGAAAAACCGCCCTTTAAGCGCCGTTTTCCGGGGGGTTTTGGCCCGGTTTTAGGGGGACTTAACCCCAATTTAGGGGGGTCATAATCGCCGTTAGTTTGGCCAAAACCGCCCGTAGCCCCTCGTAGCCCCGGGTTTAGCCGTTTTTATGGCCATTTTCTCGACATTTTCTAAACAATTGGCCCTTAAAAAATGTCCATAACTAAGGCTCTTGTGGTTCGCGAGAGGAATCTAGACATTTTTTAGGAGCTTTTAGGGGGGTCTTTAGCCATTAAAATCCACTAACCCGGTCACCCAGCGATCATCCCGGGTTAGATCCACGAGCTTAGTCGGGCTCGGGTATTTTTGGCTTAAAGCCGTTAAAAAGGTCTCTTCCTCCCCGGGCAGTAAACCACTAAAGATCAAATAATCCCGGTTAGAAAAAGCCCCAACTTCCAGCAAATCCATCTGGACAAACAAAGGGACATTGGCTAAGACCAGTTCCCCAGGCTCATGAGCGTAGTCTTGGGCTAACCCTCGAACAAACCTAATTTTATCGCTTAAACCATTAATCTTAGCGTTATTAACGGCGCATTGGACGGCTAAGTGGCTATGGTCCACGCCTAAAACCGCCCTGACCCCTAACCTAGCCGCGGCTAGGGATAAGACCCCGGTCCCGGACCCGAGGTCTAGAGCTTTAGCCAACTTTGGCTCAACCAAAGACCCGGGCTTTAAGAGCCTTGAGAGTAAACTTAAAGAGGCCTTGGTGGTGGGATGGCCCCCATAGCCAAAAGCTAAACCTGGGTCAATATAGATGGGCTCTAGCCCGTAACTAACCGATGGGGCGACTTTTAAATCAGTGAGGGGCAGGATCTTTAAAGGCCCAATGGTTAAAGGCTCCATCACGGCCCCGTCCTGCCACTGGTCATAGCGGAGGCGGTGGATCTGCCTAAGCTCCAGGGCGGGCCAAAGCTTTAAAAACGGGCTTAAATCATAGTCATTGACAAAGAAGATAAAGGCGAAGTCCCCTTCCAAGTGGAGCCCAGCCAGATCCGGCCCCAAGATCTCTTGGGGGTCGGGAGCCGCCTCTAAAAAGCCGAAAGAACCCGGGTCCTTAACCCGGACCTCATAGATGGTGAGTAAGGTTTCTGGTCGCACGTTCTAACTTATGGCCCGAAAGACCCGCTCTAAGACCCCGCCTGGGCCCTTTAGATTCTCAAACTGGGCCAACAACTCCGCTGGCGACCCGGGGACCGCGAACCCCCGCCCGGCCCAGGCCAAGAGGTTTTCGTCATTAAAGTCATTGCCCACCGCCGCCGCTTGACTGGCCGTCAAGCCAATTAGCTCCACTAACCTTTGGGCCGCCGAGCTTTTGGTGATCCCGAAAGGAAAGATTTCTAGCCAAAGTCGATTATCCCCATAAGGGGAAGTGCTTTGGGTGATCGACAAACGATTAGCGTAAGGGGCCACCTTCTCTTTAATCGCCGGAAAATCCGAGGCCAGGGCCATGACTAAAACTTGGGACAAAGGCCGATGCCCGTCATAAGCGGCCCAAGGTATAGCCACCTGGCTATAAGTGGCCAACCGGGCCGCGAACCCTGGGGATCTTAGGCCATTAGGCGGATCCAAGTAATAAAAGCCGTGGCTCTCCGGGGGGGCCCAAAAAGCCACAAACCCCTGGTTTAAGGCGGCGGCGATCTCTAAAGCCAAGTCCCGCTCAAAAGGGCTAAAGGCCGATAAAAAAATATGCTCCCCAGGGCCTTCGGGCGTCCACCGGCACAGAGCTAAACCAGAGGAATAGATAAGGTAATCTAGCTCCATATCCGGGTCCCAGTCTTTTAAAAACGAGACTAAACTCCGGCCCGTGGCCACGACCCGGATCAACCCGGCTTTACCCATGGCCTTTAAGGCGCTCCGCTCCTCTGGGGCCACCGGGCCAACGGTTGGCTTAATGGTCCCATCAAAGTCGGTCACTAAAAGACGTATTTTCGGACCAGAAAGGTCGCGGGGGTTCTTTGGGCTCAAAACGCTTACCTGGATCCCAGAGGGGTTACCTGACGTTTTTTTTCGACCCTGATTATAGGCCAAAAAAAAGCCGCGTAAAGCGGCTTAATAAAAAAGATCGAAAAAACGGTTAGTACCGGTAGTTATAGTCGCGCTGGTTATTACCGTAGCCCGAGCGGTCCCGATTGTAGCCGTTGTCTCGCTCATCGCGGAACCTTTGGCCCTCGCCGTTATTTAAACCTCTCCCCCCGGGATGGGCCTTTCTGACCCTTAACGGCCGACCGCCAAAGGTGGCTTTATCCAAAGAAGTCATGGCCGCTTCCGCCCCAGCCTCTTCCATCTTCACAAAACCAAATCCCCTAGAACAACCGGTCACGCGGTCCGTGATAATCTTGACGGATTCAACCTGCCCAAAGCGGGAAAAAACCGTCTCCAACTCTGACTGCTCGGTGTCGTAGGGGAAATTGGCTACAAATAAATCAACCATAATTATGCCTCACTTATCTATGTTGAACTAAACAAAATGTTCAATTGTCCAGTTAAAAAAATTAAAAACCCAAAATACTGCGCCATTATAACTTGTCCGAGACGATCAGTAGTTTAACCGGTTTGACAAATTATGTCAACACTTTCTTCTAAAACTATGATTTTTTTTTGTTTAATATCGTAAGAGAAATATAAGGATTGGCTGCCGCCAAAAAGAAAATATTTCTCGAAAATCACTAAGACTAGGAAATCCTCAAGCTTAAATGATAGGAATTAACTACAATTAATATTCACTCTAAAAAGCCCCTTTAGGTAATAAATTGGCTTTTATAAGTTATAAAAAGCGCTAATAAAATAAGGGCTTAAATCGCGGTCCTTACAATTCGCCTTCGGGCTTAATAATAACCTAACTGACCTTTTTTATCCTGGAACAACCTCAGCCTAAATATAAGGTTTGGGCTAAAAAAAACCGCGCCAGGCGCGGTTTGGAGGACAAAGACCATTTGGTCCCTACCGGATATTGCTACTAGAATACGACCGTTTCTCTTTGGGGGATACTTGCGGGTCATTGTTTAACCAATAGTCCTGGACAAAAAGATCGGACTCGCGACCTAACTCCAGGGAGCTAGAGGAGCCTTTGCCCTCGGCCAAGGTGATCTCTCGCCTGACCGGGCCAGCGTCCCGAACGTTTAAGGGCCGACCGCCGAACTCGGACCGGTGGAGAGCCGTAATGGCGCTTTTGGCCGCTGTTTTCTCAATTTTGACGAAGCCAAACCCCCTGGGCCGCCCTGTCAAGCGGTCATTAATGAGCTTAATTGACTCAACCCGGCCAAAGGGCGTAAAAACGGCCATTAGTTCGGACTGAGTGGTTTCAAAGGGAAAATTCCCAACGAAGAGGGTAGTGAACATAACTTCACCTGATTTATGATGTATTGGGAAACAGGTAGGATCAAATCAGCTAAGTATAAACACAAGACTTTTTTTGAATTTCTCTGGCCCAACTGACCCGGACGAGTCGATTATGATAATATCCCATTAGATGATTATTGTCAATAGGGACTTAAAAATTATTCGCCCCTTTACGCGGAAAAGAAATTTATATGTCATTTCTGAGCAATAAAGTTTTTATAAAAATCTTTTTCTGAAAAAGGAACAAATGATAATAATTGTTAAGTCAAAAAAGGGTCCTCGGGCCGGATCCAGTTTGGGGTAAACCGACAATAATGTAATTTATTTTTTTTAGTGTACTGGGATTTTAAACAATACTGGCGTTAGCCTTAACTCGGGCGATTTCGAGAAAAGACTATTAATTTCCGAATGTTACCAACTTTATGGTTCCGATAATATAGGTTCCAGGGCCGGGCTATTGGACCTCCCGCTTGGTCTCGCTAATCAACTTCTTAGATAGCTTTCTGTATTAATTCTTCCAATATGGCCACAAAATTAGGGTCTTTGCGGCGCAGGACTGGAAACCCTTTTAAAAGGCGCTTGAGGTCCTCCGGGTTAAGGCCATAAATTTGGGCCACTTTTAGATCTAGGCCCGCTTTAAGGCTAATAAACTCCCCTTGACTCAGCCTTCTGGGGGCTAATTCCCCTAGCCGCGGGATGGCGGCTAAAAGGCCCGGGGATTGGTCTAAGCTTAATAAAGCCGAATCCTCGACCATGGAGCGATAAAGGGGATTATCCTTCAGCTCAGCCGCGGTCGGTTGGGGGCAAGGCAGCCGATAAAGGTAGGTTTTATTGACGTTGGAGCCCACTAAGGCCCGTAAAGCCCAGTCCACGGGCAAACTATTAAAGATCGCCTGGGCGAACAAAAGGCGCTCTAAAGGGATGGGCCGTAAGAGGATAGTCGGCTCCTCGAGGGATAAATAATAGTCGCCCGCGACGCTAACCCACAAAGAGTTCTGGGCCCCCACGTTGGGGGGCAGTAGCGCGGCCACTAAAGTCCTTTCATTGGTGTCCCGGGCGATGGCCCGAAGGCTTAAGCGCGGAAAATTACGCCCAAACTGGACGTAAGAGGCTAAATCCCCCACCTTTTGGCTTTTTAAGTAAGCTAAAAGCTCCTTTTTCCAGGCGGCTCGGACGGTCGGACGGGCCAAGTGGTTTTTATTCAGGGCTTTCAGGCTTTTAAGATCGTTTAAGATCTTCCGAACCTCGATATCGCGTAAACGATCGTCTAATTCCCGCGGATCCAACCAAGCTTGGGGCGGCCCGACCCCAACTTGGTAGGGTCGGATCATGGCCCCTTTATATAAAGGGATTAAACCTTGGCGAAACGTGTCTTTAAATAAGCCTTTATCTTTAGTCGCGTGGAGCTCATTAGTCAAATCCAGCCAGGACTCGCTTAAAGGCGGGAACTTGGCGTACATCCTCTCTAAGATCTTTAGATCCCCCTTTCCGCCTAAAACTTCCATATAAGCTAAATGGTCCGGGGAAGTAATCTTGACCGTCCGTAAAGGATAAGCGAAGACCCCAGCCTCGTTTTCCAAGTCTTTCGGGTCCGTGAGGTTAAAGCGGGTTAAAGGCGCGTTATCTGGGGCGGGCGGAGTTTTTTCAATTTGTATTAAGCCAAACTTACACCGAGAGTCCACCGCTGGAAACAAACCCCGCCGGTTCTCAAACCCATCAAAACGCGATAAGGTGTGGTTTAATAAGATCTGGCGCCTAATAACAGTGGAATTGTCCTCAATCAATAAACCCGTGGGTATGATGAAGCTTAAGCGGCCATTGGAGGTTAACAGATCCAAGGCCTTTTCCACAAAATACCGAAACAAATCCCCGTCCCCGGAGCCGCTATTCAGGGGGTATTTTTTCCTTAAAAGGGCTTTTAGGATCGCGGCTCGCTCTTTTTGGGCCACATACTTGGCCTTAGACTCTGGCTCGGCCAGGGCCGCCGCCAAAACTTCGGTTTTCCGCCCCTGGCTTAAGGACCGATAATCCTCTTGGCGCTTAGCCAGAAACAAGGGGTTTTCAAACTTGGTCTTATCCCACGGGGGGTTGCCAATGATAACGTCAAACCCCGGGGACAACGACTCAAAAACCTCAAAAAACTCCACTTCCCAGTTAAAAAAAGAAAACTGAGCCTTATATTCCGTGATTTCCCCGATATGACGGGTAAATTCCGTTTTCTTCTTCGGGCCCCCCGCTAGATTGCCCAAAAGAGTCAATAGCGATGATTGGTTTTTCGGGTCAACTTTAGCCAAAATATCATAATAATTAAAGATGTTATAATACAAATTAAGATCATTAATGAGGGGTAAGATGACGCTTTCATAACGGTCTTTAATCTTGGCCTCCTGGCCGACCCAAGCCTTTTTGGCCAACGCGTATTCCTCCGCTAGGTTTCGGGCTTTATCTTTGATAAAGGATAAATCCAGCGTTTCCCCGGCCTTCTTAACCGTTTCGGCCATGGCGGCGTAATTGGCCCCAATTAAGCTATCCCCGACCTTCAGGTTAGCCCCGGTGAAGACCGGCTCCAGCCCCACCACCCGGGTCTCTAAAGCCAAGACTACCCGGGCCAGCTCCAAGGCCGTCGCTTCTCGATCCACCCCGTAAATGGTCTCGCGTAATATTACCCTTTTTAAGGCCGCCAGCTCATCGACCGCCGCCCCGGACTCTTTTAGCCTTTGGGTCTCCGGGTTCTCGTTAATTAAGGCCATCTCCGTGGCTAAACTCGCGCGCAACTTTTCGTCCTCGCCGAGAGTCAATAAGGCCAGATCCGTTAAGTTTTTTAAGGCCCAAACCAAGAGGTTCCCCACCCCGCAAGCGGGATCCAAAATCCGGGCCTCCAGTAAAGAGCGGCCTTTAAAAGGCTCTTCGGTTAGTTTAGCCACGCCCCTAGCCGTTAAGGGTTGAGCTAAAGAATCGCTAGTGTAATAGACGCCTTTATTCTTCCGGTTTAAGCCAAAGTCCCCTAAAGATAAGCGCCCTTTAGGGAGCGAGCTATAGGCGAGAAATGGCCTAAGGCGGGTGGCCGCGGGATCGGCTCCATAATCTTCCAGGGCTAGAGGGTTTTCCTGGGCCTTAAGATCCTCCATGGCCATAGTATTGGCCAGGCTCTTAGCGTTTTCCGGGGCTAAATGGAACTCTAGTTGGCTTAAGCTTTCGTAGATGGCGGCTAAGCGGTTCGGGCCCATGGCCACAAAATCCCAATCCTTGGACCCGGTCTCGCGTAATAAGGGCGCTAAGATGGCCCTTAGCTCCGCCTCTTTTAACCGTAAGCCCCCCAGATTCCACTTCGAGAGCGCTGGATCGAGTAAACCAAAATTTAATAAGGGGGCCGGGGCGCTCCAGGGGTAAGCCCGAGGGGAGCTTAGATCGATCGGGTCGGCGGTCAGGAGGTTAGAAAACCGCCGCCAGAAAAGGTTTTCCTCGCTAGTCCAGTCGCCGCTAGTTAGTTTAACCGCGATTTCCAAGTCCGCGAACACCGCCCGGGGCCCATACCCTAAATCCCAATCATGAAGTTTAACTTGGGGGTTGGTGTCCTCTAAATAGGCTAAAAAGACCACTCTAAAAACCACCCGGATGGCCGCGTCTAAAAGCGACTTAAGATCCACCTGGTCCTTCGCCCAATAAGTCCCTATTGTCCCGCCCAAGAGGAGCTCGCCAAAGATGGTTAAGATCCCTGGGCGCTCTGGGGTCCCCTTTAAGACGTTTAAAAAAGCCTTGGCCATTAGATCGCGCTTTTCTTGGTCTTGAAGGTCTAAACTTGCCACTAAACTTGGGGTGGACGGCTTATGGGCGAAGGCCGCCCGGGAAAATAATCGCCAAAAAAGCTGAAACTCGGCTTGGCTCTCGCGCGCTAAGATATCCCTTAAGTCTAGGGCGATAAACTTCTTTTCCCCGGGCTCAGGGGCCAATAAAAGCCAGTGGCTTAAGTTGGTTAAAATCCCCCAGCGACCCTTTCGCCCCATTAAGCTCAGTTTGAGCTGGATTAGGGGATTATCTTGGGCTTTATAGTTATCCAAGGGCTCTAAAGGGTCAATCCGCCCGATTAATAGACTATCTAAACTTTCGCTAGGGGCTAAGTTGATTAAGTCCACTAAACCTTCCCGAGTTAGATCCCCGGTTAGGGTAAAGCCCAAAGATCGGCAAAGATCTAAGGCTAAGGCCATATAGTCGGCCTCGGAGCTCAGCTTGGTTAGATCCTGGGTCAAAATCTTGGACCGAAAGTCGGCCATTTGGTCGGCCAGTTCGAAAGGCTCCGTTTCTAAAGTCAGTAAATCGCTATATATGGCGCGAAAAAGATCGCCTTCTTTCATATTCATTAATAGCCCTTCCCTTAAAGCCTCAGGCGAGGCGTTAGCTAAGCTAACTATTTAAAGAGCCAATCGGCTTAACCTTATGGAACCGTTGATGGTCAGTGATTTTAAGCCTTTAAAGGGCGCTCCGGGGTTTAGAGTTGAATTTACGTTATTTTTAGCTAATAATAGAACTCATTAATAACCACAAGGCTCGCGATGCCGCCCAACCCCAACATCATAGAGGAAGCCCCCTTAAAAAGCCGAGTTTGGGCTAGTTTAGCCAAATACCGGTACCCGGCTTATGGCTTATTGGGCCTGGCCCTGATCATGGCCTTGTGGTTTATCCTGACCCTGTTTGACCCTAACACCCTAGCCAACTCTAGAAGGGGTTTTTCCACCTTCATGGACCAAACCTTTGGCCCAAATAACTGGCGGGCCGGGGCCTACGCTTACAGCTATCAAGATCGAGCCATGATAGTTAAGGACCTCTGGATCGCCGACCCCAATCTGGCTTTGGGCGGCCGAGGGCAGCTCGTTTGCCAGGTGGCCGAGCTCACGGTGAGCCACTTAACTTGGGCGAAAAACATTAAAGCTCTTTGGGAAAAACCAGCCCCCAGCTCGGCTCCCTTAACCTTAGCCTCCGTAATGGTGGCTAAAGGGGTTAAGTTCTTAGCTAGCGGCTCTTTTGGCCGACTTCATGGTGAGATTAACCGCCTGGAGATCCACAACCCCTCCGCGATCGGCGGTTTGAGCCAAGGGGGGTCTAACTCCTCCGGGTCTTTAGGGGCCTTTTTAGCCGGGTTTAGGCCCGAGAGGATCCGCTTGGAAAAGCTCCGGGCCAACGGCCAAGGGCCGGCCAGCGGCTTTTCCTATATCTTTAGTTTACCATCCTGGTCTTTAGTAAAACCAAAAATGGGCCCCCGGGGCCTTATTTGCGGCCCAGGCAGCCTCTTGGCTGGGGTCAGTTTTGGCCTGAGCGCCGCTGGTTACGCCGTCACCGGCCGGGTGGACGAGATCGCCCATGAGGGGGCTTTGGCCTTAGGTTTAATAGATAAGCTGGCCATCTTAAACCTAACCGTCTGGCTGGATAAGGCCTCGGGGTTAGCCAACTTAGACCGGGTGGGGAAAAAAAACTTACCCGAGCCCCTTTTGGAGCTAGCCCTCCCAGATTGGACCAGTCAGTATCTAGACTTTCAGCCTTTAGCCACCAAGATCGCGGACTATTTATTTAGCCCTAAGGCTCTAAACCCGGAAAACCGGAAGATACGGTTGGGCTTACAGCTTTTAAGTTTTATCACCCCAGACGATCTCCTCTTGGGGGGAATATCCGTTTTTGAGAGCCGATTTCGGCGCTTGTCCTTAAAAATCGGGGCCTTCAGCTACCAAGTCAACCAAGGGGAGTTAGCCATTACCGCTGGCCAGGACCCTTACGCTCTAACCACGCGTTTAATCGACTCTTGGGTCTCCTTGGGGGAGCCCAGCGAGGCTAGCCCTTTCGGCGGATCGCCTTTTTACCGGGAAATCTATCAAAAGGCCGCGGCTTTAAACCTTATTTCCCAGCGCTTTAACCTCTCGGGGCGAGCTAGCTTAGAGCCGAAAGACGAAACCTACCAAGTGGCCGCGACTTTGGAGGCCCTCGATCTTTTTAGCTTGACCTTAAACTTAAAGTTAGGCGGTCTACCCGCGTCCTTAACCCGGTCTTTGGCCAAGGCGCCCTTGGGCGATCTTTTTAGCGACCTAAGTTTAGCCCCCGGGCTCAAAGACGTGTCCTTACGGGAGGCCCAAGCTCGCTTCCGGGACCATGGGTTAACCGCGCGCTTAGTTAACTATTATGGAT
This sequence comes from Deltaproteobacteria bacterium, assembly GCA_031273455.1. Classification (GTDB taxonomy): domain Bacteria; phylum Desulfobacterota; class Desulfarculia; order Adiutricales; family Adiutricaceae; genus JAIROO01. Next base: position 17,739 of record JAISRZ010000031.1, read on the forward strand.
CTAAAGAAAAAGACAATACGGCCCTCAGCCTTAAAGACCCTAGCCCCTTGGCCCCTCAAGAGAGTTTAATCTTTGGCTTAGCTTTAGCCGCCACCTTGGAGCTAGAAAAGTATCTAAGCGATCTAACTGGGTTAACTGATCTGATCGCCGCTTTCATTCGCGCCCCTGGCGTTTTGACCTTTCGGGCCGAGCCGTCCCCGCCCATTAGTTATCAAGGGTATCTGGCCGCCAGGACCTTAGGGGATCTTTTGGATTCCGCTAGGCTCTCTTTAACCTTAGACGGTCAAGAGCCTTTAGTTTTTAAATGGAAAAAACCCTGGAACCCGGACGCGGGCCTCATTGAGGACCCCTTAGACTGGCGAGAGTTTAACGACCAAACCCCGAGCCACTGACCTCCCTAAAAGGGGAAAAGCTATGGAGCCAGAAAACCCCAAACCCGGTCTCATATCCAGGACCCGCGGGAAGATTCGCCGCTTAATGGACCCCTTAGGGAAAGCCTTGTCATTTATGATGGAGAAAAAAAAACCGGAGATCATTTTTGAGGCCGACTCCCAGTTCAACCACATCACCATCTCCGAACTCGATGGCGTTAGAACCATGTACTTAGGGTTAAACGCGGAGGAGGCCGAGACCGCCATCTCCTTAGTCAACCCGGACGCCCCGATTTTTGAGTACCCCGGCCTTCTTTTTATCTCCCTTGTCTTAAGGCCTAAAGCCCGGCGGATCGTCATGCTCGGGTTAGGCGGCGGCTTTATCCCCCGTCTTTGCCAACGATATTTACCGGACCATAAGCTAACCGTGGTGGAAATCGATCCCTTGGTGGTCGATCTGGCGGGCGTCTACTTTGGCTTCACCCCGGGCGGGAACGTCCAGGTGGAAATCGCCGATGGCCAAGAATACTTAGCTAAACTGCCGCCCAAATCCCAAGACCTCATCTGGTTAGACGCCTTTAATGGGGACTACATTCCCTCGCACCTAGCCACCCGGGACTTTATGCGCTTAAACCGCCGGATCCTCACGAAAGAGGGCCTTCTGGCCCAAAACCTGCACTCCAGTCGGATGGCCGACTACTTAAAGCAGTTAGACCTCATTAATAAGATCTTTGAGGAGCCAGCTTTAGCCTTTTGCGGGGATCGTTGCGCCAACACCATTGTCATAAACCCCAACGGCCCAGAGCCCATCCCCCGGGAGCGGAAAGATCTAGCTCGAGCGGCCCGGGAGTTTGGTCACCTCATTGGGCCTTACAACCTTTTAGAGGAGATCAATAAACAAGAAAAGCTCCCTGATCTAGCTAAGACCAAGCTTGATCGTTACTCCAAGTGAGCTTATAAGCTCTCTTAAACGGCCCCGCCTCTTCCCCCATTGGCTAGCGACCTAAGCTAGCGCTTTAGCCACCCCCTCTTTTAAGCCTAAAGCTTATTTTTTTAAGCCCTATAAGCTAAAAGGGGCCGCTTACGCGGCCCCCAAAAATTCCCTTGAAAATTGTGGTTAAGACCTTAAACTTTCCCGCCCGCCAAGGGATCCCTAAAGAAGTTTTCTTAAGAACTATCTTCAAGGCGCGGGCGAAAACTTCGCCTTAGGGCTTAAGGCGAAAAGGCCCTAGAGCTTAAATCAAGCCCTAAAGAAAAAGGCTCTTACTCCAGAACCCTAACGGGCTTCCGGTTAATGACCTTATTGACCAGGCTCTTCAGCTTCTGCTGGGAGCTGGACTGGATGCGTCTCGTCCGATCGGTTTCCCACCGGAAGACGGTGGCCGGATTAACGCCCAATAGCTCGGCGAAACTCCGCATGTTGACGTCCACGGCCACCCGGAAAGCTTTGATCGCTTCGCCGGAAGGCATGTCCTCTTGGATAGCCGCGATGATCCCCTTATCCGGCACGTTCAAAGTCTTAAAGACTTTTTTGGTCGGACGACGACGGCCATCAATGGGTTTGGCGGCCTTCGGGGCTTTTGGGGCCCTGGGTTTAGTGGCCCGAACCTTTGACGCGGCTTTGGCGACTTTAGCTTTCGGCGGACGACCGACTTTGCCGATAGCCTTGCCTTTAACCGAGGCCGCTTTCGCGGTCCGAACCGTCTTCACGGTTTTAGCCGCGGCTTTAACCGTTTTGGCGACTTTGGCCTTGGCCCCGCGGGCGGTCTTAGCGGCGGCGACCTTAGTCGAGGCTTTGGTGGCGGGTTTGGCTTTGACCGTTCGGCCCCCAGCGGCTCCGGCTTTCGTCGATTTTAGCGGTTTGGCCGGTTTAGCCGGTTTCGTCGCTTTGGCCGTCGCTTTGGCCGGTTTAGCCGGTTTGGCCGGTTTGGCCGTTGATTTGGCTGGTTTAGCCGGTTTGGCTGGTTTAGCCGGTTTGCTGGGTTTAACGGCCCGAGCTTTCTCCACCGGGGCTTTGGGTTTGGCCCCCCGAGCGGCGGTCCTCCGGCTAATCACCCGGCCAGGCTCCCCAATTGAAACGGGCTTATCGCCGAAGTCAGATGGAACAGAAACAGAACTCATGCTCTACCTCGCTAGGCCCCCTTTAAGAAGAGCCTGAAAACAGAATTCACCAACCAAAAATAGCTGGCTTTCCCGAAAAATATGTCGCCTAACCCTAAGGTTCATAGCCCTACGCTTTTAAGCTTTAGACTTGACAGCCACTATGACCTCATATTTGCGAACTAAAAACCATAATCAAAAAAGTGGTTTATTAGATAATGCCATAAAAAAATGTTGTCTGCAAGTAAAATCTTTCATTTTGCCGTTAAAAAATCACTTTTTTTTCAATTGCAGGCCCCAGAGGCTACTTTTTCTAACCGACATTATAATAGGGAACTCTATCTCCTAAGCCCCATCAAACCGACCGCTAAACTTCTAAAACCCTTATAGATTAAGGGGTTTATCTTTTTGACCCTAAAGCCTTTAGGCCCTTTAGGGCCGTTTTAGACCCCTTTAGGGCCTTGGATTTGGGCCTAAAAAAAATTTTTATCAAAAACAAAAAATGTTCTTAACCGGACCAAAATATTGGCCCAAACCCCCGGATACGCGCGGACCGTCCGGACCAGCGTCGCTTTTAAGCCAACCTTAAGAGCCCCTAAAACCCCTTAAGGAAACATTAAAACTGAAACTCAAATATTTTAATTTTCTTATACTTAATATTTCAATTTACCTGTTTTTGATGTCACTTCTTCCATTTTCCCCTTTGGCCGCCCGGTTTTTTTTGTCTAAGGACGCCTTAAGGGCTAAGTCTTTTCAAATGGCTTTTCTTAACCCTCCCTTGTCCTTAAGTTTAAAGAACTATAAAGGGAGCGTTTTTTTTTGATATTTGCGGATTTTCCCCCCCTGGCCGCCCCGCCCCAAACCCCTATCTAGCTTAAAAAATCTAATAAAATCAGTTAGTTAAGTATACAATGGGCTTTATAAACTGACCTTAAACGGGCTTAAAAGATCGATTGGGGGTTTATCGCGGTCGCGTTTAGCCTTAAGGGGCGAGGTTATTTGGCCCCAGATCCTTTGATCGCAAAAATAATGTAATAAAATCAATATGTTACCTTTTTCAATGAGCTTATTTTGGACCTTTCCCTAGTCCCTAGGGCTGACCATCGGTTACTCGATCTACCTAGCTTTATGGGTCTAGAACCCCAGATGGTTATTAACTATAAGCCTATCTATTAAAGGTCTAGTTTTAGGGTGAATATTTCTTCAATAGGCTTTTTTAAGGGCCGTGGGGGGGCCTTTTCGCCTTCGTTTCTAAGGAGCCTAAAACCTTAAAAGCCCCGGACCCTTAACTGGCCAAAAGGGGCTTAATCCACAAAAAACCTAATAAAATCAATAAGTTAAGCATTCAATGGGCTTATTTTTCCCATCCTTCGCGAGCCAAAAGGCCCGAAACCTTAGCCCGCGGGTCAGATCATAAGCCTTTAGCCGGAGGCTTATCGGCCAAAACCGTCCGGGGTTTAGCGGGCCCTTAAAGTCCGCCTCTGACCGGCCAGATCCCGGGTCTAACGGCCTAGTTTAGCCTCCAGGAGCCTAATCTAAGCCTAGAAGGATTTTTACTATTAATTTCAATATGTTAGGTCTTAAATGAGGTATTTTAGGGGGACTGGGGCTAGAAAGGGGATTTAGAAATTAACTATTAAATTCAAGGTATTAGCCAAATAATCAGCTTAACTCGACCGCCGCGGAAAGCTTGCGGATGAAGATGGCCAAAGAGGACAAAGAGGCTGGGGTCACGCCCCGTAAGCGCGAGGCTTGACCTAAGGTTAAGGGCCGAGTTCGGGTTAAAATCTCCCGGGCTTCCCGGGATATCCCGGGGATGACCTGAAAGTCCAAGTCATTGGGGAGACGCCAGTTTTCTTGGGAGGCGATCTTTTTCACTTCCCGCTCTTGCCGGGAGAGGTAGCCCGCGAACTTTATTTCCGTCTCAAGGGTCAAGTAAGCCGAGCTAGCGATCTCGGCTAACTCGGGAATCGCCGTTAAAAGATACTCTATTTTAACTGAGGACCGCCTTAAAAAATTCGTGGCCAGGATGGGTCCCTCGGTTTGGCGATCCTTATCCAGAAGGGGAAATTTCGCGGCCAGATCGCTAAGGTCGCTAGGGCTAAGGCGCTTTTCCTCTAAGATCTGGCGGCCTCTAGCTAGCCCTTCTTTTTTGGCGGCCAAGAGCTTTTGGCGGGTGGGATCTAGAATTCCCAGCTTTTCCGCGACCTTAGCCAAACGCAAGTCCGCGTTGTCTTCCCGGAGAAGTAACCGCCACTCGGCTCGGCTGGTGAACATCCGGTAAGGCTCCTCCACCCCTAAAACCGTCAAATCGTCCAGCATGACCCCCAGTAAGGCCTCATCCCGCCGCAAAAAGAAGGGCTCCGAGCCGGAAGCGCGTAAGGCCGCGCCCACGCCGGCCCACAAGCCTTGGGAAGCCGCTTCCTCATAACCGCTGGTCCCATTGATTTGCCCGGCCATAAACAAACCCCGGATGATCAGCGACTCTAAGGACGGGGCTAACTGGGTGGGGTCGCTAAAGTCATACTCAATGGCGTAACCGGGCCGAGCGATTAGGGTATTCTCTAACCCCTCGATGGTGTTAATCAGAGCTTGTTGCGTCTCTGGCGATAGGCCGGTGGGCAAACCCCCGGGATAGATAAGGTCTGGGCCATCGGGCTCTAAAAAGACCATATGCCTTTCCCTTTGCGGGAAGTTATGGATCTTATCCTCTAAGGACGGGCAATACCTCGGCCCCGAGCTAACCGGGTTATCGGCGTAGATAATGGAGGTTTTAATATTGTCCCGGACGATCTGATGGGTTTTGGGGTTAGTCCAGGTGAGGTAACAAGAGGTTAGATTGCGCGGCGGGCCGCTTAAAACGGAAAAAGGCCGAGCCAAGGCGTCGCCCGGTTGCTCCACTAGCCCTTTAAAGTTAACGGTCTTAGCTAAGAGCCTGGGGGCCGTGCTGGTGGATAGACGACCGACCCGATGGCCTAAGCTTTCCAGGGAGGCTTTTAAAAAGGTGGCGGGCTCTTCCCCCACCCGGCCCCCGGGTTTGGAGTCTAAGCCATGGTAAACCCGACCGTTCCAAAAAGTGCCCCCAGTTAAAACCAAGGCCTTAGCTTTAATCTCCCGGCCATCCACTAACCGTAAGCCCGTGACTTTTTGGTCGCTCGCTAAAACGTTTTGGGCCTCCCCTTCTAGAAGGGTGAGACCGGGGATTTGGCCCGCGCACTCGCGGGCTAGTTTATTGTAAGCGGTTCGATCGACGAGGTTCCGGGTGGCCCGGGCCGCCGGGCCCTTAGTTTCGCCTAAGATCCGACACTGCACCGCCGCCGCGTCGGCCCCCAGGCCCGCGTAGCCGCCCAAAGCGTCCACTTCCCGCACCAAACCGCCTTTAGCCGGGCCGCCAAAGGCCGGGTTACAGGATAAAGTTCCAATGGTCGCGAGCTTTTGGGTGACTAAAACGGTTTTCTGGCCCAACCGAGCGGCGGCTAAAGCGGCTTCCAAGCCCGCGTGCCCGCCGCCCACGACTATCACATCATAAACCACTATTCTTAACCGCTTTCGCTTAGGGTGGATAAACCCCCGGATAATAGGGCCCAGGATAGGGATTTTCCCGATGGCCCTTATACGGCTCCCTTTTCGACCGACCTTTGGGGTTAGGTATTAAAGGAACCGGCCCGCCTTTGGGACGGCGCATTTTTAAGGTCGTTAAGTAACCGCCGCCATAGTATATCTGGCCCCGCCAGTTATTGTCCACCCCCACGGGAACGTTAATGATCCCGTACTCATAGACCTTTTGCCAGTAAATGGTGGCTTGGCGGATGGCTAAATTGACCTCCGGGGTGAGTCCGCGCCGCATGACCGCGGAGTAACCTAGGTAGATGGCTTTGGCGGTGTCCTGGTTTCTTAAGTGTAAGCGGTAAAAGTCGTAACCCGTGTTCCAGATGGTGGCGTAGGAGGGATCGCGTAAAATCCGGGCCTCTATTTCCGCGGACACTTCAAAACGAGTTAAAGGTTTGCCAGAGGGATCAGGCTGGGCCCAGGCGGGGGAGCTGATTAAAAGGAGGAGGGTTATAACCCCAAAGGTTAGGCGCGGCATTAGACAGCCTTGCGCGGCACCGGAATCATGGGTTTAGCGGCTAAAATCCCGACCGCGGCCCCTTGGTCCAAAAGGTCGATGTCCATGTCTTCCTCTTCGGAAAGATTCTGGGACTGACCTTCGATCTCAAAGAAACTGTCCTCAGTGTCCTCTAAATAGTTGACAATGACGGCGGTGGAAGAGTCCGGGGCGGTTCCACCCAACCTTTCCACGGTGGCTCCAGAAAAGCGATGGGCGTTCGGTTGATCGAAGTTAGTGTCCTCCGGGATCCTTTCAGCCGCGGCGCTAAAGGAATCGGCGATGACCGGCTCCTGTAAGACCAAAGGCGAGCTATCGGGCTCTTTGGGGTCATCCAAGGAAAAATCCTCGCCCACCGCGTTAAGCTCCCCGGCCCAGTCCTCGGGCAGATCGCCTAAAGGGCTATCTTTATCCACCTCGCTGGGATCCAGAACCGGCTCTAAAGCTTGGTCCGGGCCAAGCTCGTTCGGGTCGCCCAGAGGCTCTAAGGCCGCGTCGCTGGCGGCGGCCTTCAGCTCGCCACCTTCTAGCTCTTCGGGATTTTCCGCTTCTAGTGGCTCTTCCTCTTGAGGCTCTTCCTCTTGAGGCTCTTCCTCTAAATTGTCTTCTTCTATTTTGTCTTCTTCTATTTTGTCTTCTTCTATATTGTCTTTTTCTAGGCTAGCCGCGCCCGGGGGAATCAACTGGAGACCGCCTAAAAGGTGATCCGTGGAGGCCGAAGGGTCGTCCCTAGGCGGCGCGGGCTCGGGGTCAGACAGTTGGGCTAAAGATTCCCGCACTTCTTGGGGGGGAATAGCCCCATCGCGATCCCGATAAACCACCCGGGTCGGCGGCGCGGGCAACTCGGGCTCTTGGACCACGGCTAAACCCACTTCCGTTGGGTTGGACAAAGACTCCAAAGCCTGATCGTCAATGGCGAGATCCCCGGCATCCACCGCTAAAACGGAGTCCCCTGGCCCCCCTATTCCACCTATTCCACCTATTTCACTAGGCCCACTGGGCCCTCCAGATCCGCCGGGGTCAAATCCAGGGCCATTGGGATCGCCTATAGGGGTTTTCGGCTCGGGTAAACCATAAGTTCCGCCGCCAATCGGTCCGCTCGGGGCGGGGCCAACCCGCACCTGAACCCTTCGACCTTTCGGCAGGACCAAGACTTCCAGGGCCTCACCCTCGCCGTTAACGCTAATATCCAGCGTTGTGTCCGGCGGGAAAACCCGCACAAACACCGCGCTGTCTAAAGCGGGGGCGGTTATGGTGACCTGGGCCGGGTCGTCAAAGGAACTCATGAAAACCATCCTTAAGGGAGGGGAGAAACTTTTATTCCCTTTCCCACTTCCCTTATCGGCTATTATACCGCCCGCCTAAAGCTAGGCCAAGCCCCAAAACCCGTTAGTGACTAGCGTATCTAGCGGTAATTAGGCGATTTTAGCCTCAAACAATCCCATATATTGGGTCTTAATTTTAATTTGACGATTTTAGAATCGTCCTTAAGAAACTTCGCCAATATCCAATAACTTAATCAAATTAGTGGTGCCGCTCACCTGGAGGGGCATGCCACAGGTTAAAAAGACCACATCGCCTTTCTGGGCCAATTTATTGCGCACCAAAAACTCGCTGGCCAGTTGCTCCAAAAGCATAATGGAATCGCAAGCCGGGACTAAGGCCGGGATAACCCCCCAAGAAAGGGACAGTTGCCGAAAGGTGGTCCGACTGGAGGTCATGCCAATCACTGGGACCGGCTGCCGGTAGTGCGAGACCAAGCGGGCCGTGGAGCCGCCTTGGGTGATGGCCACAATGGCTTTGGCGTTTTGGTCTTTAGCCAAGATGGAGACGGCTTTCGTGATGCTGGCCCCCATCTTCTCCAAGGCGTTGTCCGTCTCCTCATCCATGAACCGAGTGAAGTCAATGTGGGGCTCAGCCTTTAAGGCCACCCGATGGAGCATGGCCACGGACTCCACGGGATATTGGCCAGCGGCGGTCTCATCGGAGAGCATGACCGCGTCCGTGCCGTCTAAGATAGCGTTAGCCACGTCCGTGACCTCGGCCCTGGTCGGTCGGGGGCTAGTGACCATGCTAGCTAGCATCTGGGTAGCCGTGATAACCAGTTTACCCCGTTTGCGGGCCGCCTCAATCAGCTGCTTTTGGATGAGAGGCACTTCCTCTAAAGCCATTTCCACGCCCAAATCGCCTCTAGCCACCATAAGCCCGTCAGCCACGTCTAAGATGTTTTGCAGCCTTTCCAAGGCTTGGGGCTTTTCGATCTTGGCGATCAAAAGCGGTGGGCTCGAGGAGCGGTTAATCATCTCCCGAATGGGTTTTAAATCGTCTTCATGGCGCACAAAGCTCATGGCCACAAAATCCAACCCCGACTCCAACCCACAGACCAGATCCGCCTTGTCTTTGTCAGTGAAGGCTTTGACCTGGAGGTTAGACTCGGGCATGTTGACCCCTTTGTGAGCGCTAATGACCCCGCCAGTTAAAACCTCGGCGTGTAAAGCGTCCCCATGCTTTTCTAAGATCTTCAGCTCCAACCGCCCATCGGCCAAAAGGATCCGACTGCCCGGCTCCACATCGTCTAATAGGTAGTCATAGTTGACGGTCAAAGTGTCTAAAGGAGCGTCGCCTTGGCCTTGAATGAGCTTAAGGTGTTGCCCAGTCTCTAACCGCCTTTCCGAGATAGCCCCCAAGCGAATCTTCGGTCCGCTTAAATCCTGAAGAATGCCCACCTCTTTGCCTTTTTCCAAGGCCAGTTTCCGGAGCAAGTCGATGGTCGCCCGATGGGAATTATGATCCCCGTGGGAAAAGTTGAGCCGCGCCACGTTCAGCCCGGCCTCGATCATTCCGCCCAGAATTTCTGGGTCGCTGGAAGCTGGACCGAGGGTAGCCACTATTTTAGTTTTGCGCTGAAGGGCCGAATCGGGCATAAAAATACCTCCGGAAAATGTAACAATAATATATAGTTGAGCCACAAGACTGAAAAGATAGCTAATCAGCCCCAAAGCGGGACGATACGGTCAAAAGAGCCAAAGGCGGGCCAAAAGCCTCCCCCAAGCCTTGACTGGGCCTGGGGCGGTAAGAAGCTTAAACCAAGGTACAACATTTCAATAAATGGATCAATTGACCTTTTTGGCCGTAAAGCTCCTTCTAAAGGCCATCTCGGCCCATATGGACCGCCCTGGCCCCTTCGGGCTATGAATAATAAATCCAGCAAAATTAATGCAAAATTCAGGCCAAATTCACCGCTGATAAAGGGTAATTTTGGGATCATATCGTTGACCCAAAAATTGGCCCCCAAAACCCTAAAGGCGAAGTTATTTTTTCGCGGCAAAAATAAATCGCCCTTAAAAAATATTTTTCTCACCCAGGCGAAAAATAATTTTAGGCTGATCTTAAGATCCGCTTGGTCTCTATCACAGTGAGAATATTACTCGAAAATCATCCAAATTTCCAGAGATATTCGCACAATTGGCGCGTTTCAAAGACCTCCTCCCAGCCCCAAAAGACCTACCTTAATCGGACTTTTTAACTATTAAAAATTAAACTTTATCTTAACTTTCAAAATATAAAATTAACTCAAATCATCCTTAAAATTTATTAAATTGTTTTTTTAATATTAAAATAATATTATAACGCTAAAAGGTTATCTTTCATATGACAAAGGAAATTTTGTTAAGCTTAAAATTGACGAATCCACTTGACAAAGTTTTTGGGGCCTTGTAAGCTCTTATTGAAAATGAATCTGAGTCTCAATTAAATTAATAAAGTTAGCGGTCCGTTAAAGTCTAAGGCTCATAACCCCAGTCTTAGGCGCTTTTGAATGATAAACGCGCCCAAAGCTAAGGCCAATTTCCAAAAACGACTTAACTAACGACCCAAAGGTTGAGGCCCGCTGGGCGACTGGATACGCGGAAATAATTTAAAAATATATTTGAAGATTTAAGTAATTACAAAATTTAAAAATCTAAATTGAATTATACAATTTCAATAAATTATATAAGAACGTATTAAGAAAATGTTCCAAAATAATATTTAAGTTTTATACTACTTAAATTATAAAAATATAATCTATTTACAAAATTAAATCAAAACAATTGATTATTTAAAATTTTACCCTGACTAAGATCGCCGTTCACGAATAAACATTGAATATTTTTCATTAGATTTAAACCAATGACCACCAGACAACAAACAAACGTTAATAAGCCAGGGTATGTCACCCAGGAATTAACTAAGCGCGGTAACCGTAAAAGTCATCTGGTTAAAGGCGTTGTTTTGGGAAGTCCTTTTGGGAGTTCAGCGGCCACAACCTCGGGGCCGCTGAAACGATATGACTTAGGTCCTAGACACAGTTAACGCGCCTAGCGACTGGCCTTAGGTTTTGGGGAGGTCATAGTCAGTGTCAAGACTATGGAGCGACATCATTTCGCGACCACCGCGATTGTTGATCGTAAATAAGCCTGGAAAAATTTTTCATGAGGTTTAGCTAATGGAAGCCAGACATCAAGCCAGCGTTCATAGCCACGGGGATATAACCCAAGGAATTGGCGCGCAAGATAGCCTCATCTCTTTTAGAGCGTGGCTTATAGCCTTAGGCCTAACGGTCCTATTAACCTTTCTGGCCTCTGGCCAGGTCTTAGCCGCCGTATATAACTCCCAAGAATATAGCGATGATGATTTAGCTATACTTAAAGCCGCGGATACCGATCCCACCAGCCAACTCGATTGGGCCGAAACAACCGCCTACGGCGTTATGACTGGCGTCCACTGGACCAAGCGATCTGATAATAAATTCCACGTAATCGACATTGACCTCTCTTACAAATCAATCTCAGGAACATTCAACCTCATTTCACTGCCATTTTTGGAAAGCGTTAATCTGAGCGGCGAAATTTTTACCACCTTAAACCTCTCCAATAACGAGGCCCTAAAAACAATTAACATAAGAGGTAATAGTCAGCTTACCACTTTGGATATCTCCGGCGATACCGCTCTTAAGTCTCTGACTTTAACCGCCAACGCGCTTAGCTCCTTGGACACTTCCGATAATATCGCCTTAGACTGGTTAGAAATTGATCAAAACAACCTTTCTTCCGTGGATTTTGCTAATAATATCAATCTTAGACATCTTGTACTGGACTCAAATGAACTAACCGACTTGGACACATCTCAAAACAACTTATTAATACATATATATGCAAATAATAATAGACTTACTTCAATTAATATACATAATAATACTTTTTTAACTGATTAATGGCTAAATAACAATGAACTTACTTCAATAGATCTTTCCGACAACATTGCTCTAAAGACATTATCGCTGAATAATAATCTTATTAAAGAGTTAAATCTATTAAATAACACAAAACTTGATTCATTATATGTAACTAACAATAAACTAACAACCTTGAACCTATCTAATAATTCCGCTTTGTCGTATCTGATGGTATACGATAACAATATTACCTCATTAGATCTATCTAATAATCCCGCCCTAAGTTACCTGTACGCCTACAATAATAATCTCACCTCATTGAATCTATCTAGTTGCGCCGCCCTATACTACCTTAGCGTATACAATAACCAACTTACTAGTTTGGATCTCTCCGCAAATACAAATATTAAGACTTTCTTGGCGGCGAATAATAATCTCGCCACCTTAAAGCTTCCAAACGTAAAGTTAAATTCGCTGGATGTTAGCTCTAACAGATTGCCCTTAAGCCAGCTTCACTCTTTATCAGCCAAAATCCTCACCCTAGGCGAGCAAACGGAAGTTGTCCTCCCAGGATTAAACGTTGAAATGCTTTTGCCTGGCCAATCTCATGAGTACGATATTGGTTCGGAAATGAAGTTTGACAACGTTGACACTGAGTTCGAATTCACCTTAGCTGGCGATACGGCCACTAAAGATAAGGATTACTCTTTAAGCCCAGCTGGCCAACTGGTCTTTCTGGAGCGGGGCGTTTACCAGATTACCATGCGCAATAGCGCCGTCCAGAGCGAAAACAACGGCGCGTTGAAGGGTGAGGCTATCGTTACGACCGAGGAGCTTATAGTCGCCCCCGCTGGCCTGGAGCTTCTTTGGTCGGGCTCTGAGAGCGGCAACGCGGGATTCTGGACTAACGATTTATCCACGCATATTAGCAATTGGCTCTATTATGATAATGATATCTGGTATCTTGACACAGATCTAGTCACTTTTGGGGCCGATGGCTTTAAAACCGTAAATATTGAAAGCTCCGGGGTCAACCCTGGCGTCATGACCATCGCTTCTGGCGGCTACCAGTTCTCCGGTGGGGCCATAACCGCTCAAGCTATTCTCATGGGCGCCCCGAACAGCGACGCGGAGGTCTTGCTTGAAAGCGGGTTTAACCTTTCTGATAGCCTTCTCGTCACTGGCGGAAAGCTGGTTTTGGAAAGCGATGAAGCCCATTTAGCAGAAGAGGTCGCGGTCATTGGCGGAAGCCTTATTGTTGGGAAAAGCGCCGGAAGCCAAGCCTATCTAACCGCCGCTAACGGCGTCATGGTGGCTATTGATGGTCGTTTAGGAGGCCACGGTCAAATATACGGGGACGTTAAAGTCGGCGCTGGCGGGACCTTATCCCCTGGTAACTCTATAGGGACGACCAGTATAAACGGCGATCTGACCCTTTTAGACGGCGGCTTTCTAGACGTGGAGGTCGACGCCAATAAACCTGGTAACCGCGATTCCAGCGACCCGGGAACCAGCGATCGGGTTTTAGTCTCGGGGTTAGCCACTTTAGCGGGGACCTTAAGAGTTCTCACCAACGAAGTTGGCGGCGCGTTAGCCGACTACGCGGCCCAAGGGCGCGAATGGTTAATCCTGCAAGCCACTGGCGGTCTAAATGGGGAGTTTGAGGAAGCCTATTCAGATATGGCTTTCCTTATCCCCCAGCTCTTCTATGACACTCTTAACTCCAAAGTCTGGCTCTCTTTTATTCAAAGAACCTCGGTCGCGCCCTTCGCCAGCGCCTATAACGAGCTAGCGGTGGCTAACGCTCTAGCTTCCCTTGACCAGAGCGGCCCGGTGTGGAAAGGGCTCATGAACACCCACATTAGTAACCTTCTAGCCTCCCTTAATAGTCTTTCTGGAGAAATCTACCCGACCTTAAAGAACGCCTTATACCACCAAGACCTCTCTTTTATCCGGACTTTAACCTCCCGGGTCAGCCGGATCGCCGCCGCCGCTAGCGGTCAAGGCGGTGAGTTGTTAGCCTCGCTAGCCCCAAAAGTTGGCGTGGTTAGGGACAACAACTTTTGGGCCACGGTGGAAGGCTCTTACTTGACCTTAAAGGGTGACGGGAACGCTGGCAAAGCCGAGTTATACGGCCCAGAAGCCTCTTTAGGTTATGACCGGGCTTTACCCAACGGTTGGATCGCTGGGTTGGCTATGAAGCTCGCGGATAAGAAGTTAAAGGTGGATAGCCGGGACTCTAAAGTTGACGTCCAAACTCTAGCCTTCGCCCTTTATGGCGGAAAAGAGATTCCTTTAGGGCCTGGGGATTTACGGATCTTACTAGTTGGCGAGTATAGCCACCATGACCTGGAGTCAGAGAGAACGGCTATTGTCGGTAACAACTCCCAAAGGCTTAAAGGCGATTTCCACGCCTCCTCGTACCTGGCCTGGCTGGAAGCGGCCTATCGGCTCAAAGTCGCTGGCGACAACACCGTTGAGCCCTTCGTGGCGGTTGGTTACCACCACTTAAAAACTAACTCTTTCACTGAAAGAGGCGGCGCCGCCGCCCTCCGTCAGCGTGGGGAAAAATGGAACCACACTTTAGCCTCTTTAGGTCTAAGGTCCAAGATTAAAGTTTCCGATAGGGTCGCGATCAACTTGGAAGCGGGCTATCGACATTCATTTGGGAAGAAGTACCCAGAAAACCTCACGGCCTTCGCTAGTGGCGGGGCTCCCTTTAGGGTTAGGGGCGTGCCCATTAGCCGCGATGAGTTTCAGGTGGCCACTGGTCTATCCTTCGCTATCAACGACCAGGTGAGCTTGGCCCTTGACTATCAAGGGGACTTCGGGAGCCAAGCCCAAAGCCACGTGGGCGGCTTGACCTTAAAAGTCGCCTGGTAAAAGAAGGCTCGCGGTTTACCCCCCCTCACGGGTTAAACCGTAAAATAAGGGAACTAAGCTTAAGCGTTGGGCTAACCAAACGCTCTTCTTAGTTCCCTTAACCTTTCATGGTTATTGATCTAAAAACAATAGCGTATCGGGGAATATATATACATTATTTTGCAATATTTTACCGCGTATAATATAATATTATATATTTAATAGAATGTTTTAAGGGCCAATTTAAACAGTGTGTTCTCAAAAAAAATACCGATTGAAAAAATTTGATAAATGGTATATTCTATAAAAAAAAGGAGAAGTGAGACAGCCATGAGTTTGCGGATACTCGCCAAAAATGTGAGGCGGTTGAGGACTGCGAAGCGTTTGAGCCAAAGCGCCCTGGCGGACGAAGCGGGCCTCTCCTTACCGGCTATAAGGAGTCTCGAACTTGCAAAGCAGGATCCGCAGTCGAGGACTATACAGGCAATCGCCAAGGCCCTTGATGTAAAGCTTCATGAGCTTTTCCAGCCGGTTCGAGAATTGCGTACTGTCCGGTTCCGTTCAGCGAAGCGGTTGCGGACGCGCGAGAATGTTCTGGCCGAAGTGGCTAGGTGGCTCGACGATTTCAATTTCCTTGAGGAGTGTTTGTCAAATAAGATACAGTTCAGACTTGACGAAGTCTGTGGACAATACTCCAGAGACCGCCTCGTCAGCCTGGCTCTACTCTGCCGGAAAAAGCTGGGGCTGAATGATAAGGAACCCATCTACGACATCCGCGGCCTAATCGAACACGCGGGAGTGAAGCTTTTTACGGTTTCTGTGGCTACCGATGGGTTCTTTGGTCTTTCTGTGGGCAAAGAAGACGGCGGGCCGGCGGTGGTAGTGAATGAGTGGGAGCGAATTTCGGTGGAAAGGCGCATTTTTAGCGCCGCGCGCGAACTCGGGCATCTCTTAGCGCATCCAGAATCCTTCGATGTCGCCGAGGACGGTGAAATCAAGGTTGAGGAAAAGGAAGCCGACTGTTTCGCCGGACATTTTTTGATGCCCAATGATGGGTTTCGTAAGGAATGGGAAAAAGCGTCAGGACTGGGCTTTGTTGACAGGGTCTTCAAGATTAAGCGCATTTTCCGTGTAAGCTATAAAACCGTTCTCTCGCGTCTTTTGGAAGAAGGGGCTGTGGACAATTCCATCTGGATGAAGTTCAACATAGCCTATCAGCGACGCTTCAACCGGAAGCTTTCCTTTAAGGAAGATCCGATGCGCCTCGATTCGGTGGAGCCGTTCGGGATGCGACAATTCGATTTCTATGAAGACCGATTCAAACGTTTGACTAGGGAAGCGGTGGAAAAAGACAAAATATCGCTCAGTCGTGGCGCTGAGATGCTTAGGATCGGCATTGAGGAGATGCAGGAACTGTTCCAGAATTGGGAAGTTGTTACGTGACAAGTCTTCCGGCTCCCCCCAAATTGATGATGGACGCAAACGCGCTGATCGATTTCCTCAAGGCGGACCGGGCTGCGCTGGAACTCGTGGTAAAATATATTGGTCAAGTCTACGTGATAAGCTTGGTCGTTAGAGAAGTTAACGTAATCGATAATGAAAACGAACTGGTGGACCTTGGACTTATCATCATTGATGAGAAAACCGAAGATTATTATGCCGCCACCGAACGAATTGGACAATTATCGTTTGTGGACAGGTTATGTCTGTTTACGGCCAAACGGGGTGATTTAACCTGAGTGACCAACGACCAGGTAAGCTTTGCCCTTGACTATCAAGGGGACTTCGGAAGAAAGGCCCATAGCCACGTGGGCGGCTTGACTTTAAAAGTCGCTTGGTAAAAGAAGGCGCGCGGTTTAACCCCCCCTCACGGGTTAAACCGTAAAATAAGGGAACTAAGCGTAAGCCTTGGACTAACCAAACGCTGTTCTTAGTTCCCTTAACCTTTCTTAGCCCTAACCTTGAAACTTAAGACCGCCTATAATCCTCTAAGCCTGGAATATCCTCTAAACCCTTAACTAATATCGCTAATGTCTAGCCTAACGTTATCCTCAAGATCGATCATGGCGTTAATAAAACTAACCGTTAAGTAATTTCCTAGATCGCCTGGCGTAATCGGCGTCGGCGCGATCCGCGACGCGTCAATGAGGGCGGCCCTTTTAACGCCAGGTAAAAGGGGGTTTAAAGGGGTCTTAAAGTTCCCGGCCCGATCTTGGAAGACCAAGTTGGCTATGGAAGAATCAGTGATAAAACCGTTTTTAACTATGATAATTTCCGCGCCCGGCTGGTTAGCCTTGGCTTGGGCCTTTAAAGCCTCAATCTCCGAGCGGTCCAAGAACTTATCCCCGTAGTCCAGCTCGGATTTCACCAAGATAGCCTTTTTAATCTCCGGTAAAACGTAAGGGGCCGAAGTCACCTTTAAAAGGCCCTGGCCATAAATCAAGCGGACTTTGGTTAAGGTCGGACCTAAGGTAACTGGCAGAACCTTAGCTAACTTAAAGGGCGGCTCGCCCCCAAAGCGCTTGGCCCAGGTTCTGGCGATCCGGGCCTCATGGTAAGGCAAAAGGCCATAGGCCGCGCCGTCCCATTTAATACTTTCCAAAAACAATAGTTCCTTAGGCTCTAAATTATCCGGCACTATAACTTCCTCTAAACAAATGGTAGATAAATCTTCTCCAAAACCTCGCGCCACTCGCTTTTTAGATCGCTATAAGCCGTGATCCCCCCGCCGCTCCGAAAGAAAAACTGGCCATCGACTTTTTCGATAAAGCGGATCAAGACCCCGGAATCGAGGGTTTCCCCGTCAAAGACCCCAAAGACCCCGGTGTAATAGCCCCGGGGTCCCTTTTCGGCCCGCCGTATTATCCTTAAGGTGGATTCCTTGGGGGCCCCCGAGCAAGAGCCGGCGGGTAAGGTCTTAAAGATGATATCCCCTAACCGGGCCCGATAATCCTGGCCCAAAACCCCGGTTATCTCGGAGGAGACTTGGAGGATCTCCCGTTGCTTAGTTTTAATCTTCTCTATATAGCGATAACGACTAACCCTAACCTCTTTGGCGCTTAAGCTAAGATCATTCCGCAAAAGATCGACGATGGTGGCGTGCTCCGCCGTTTCCTTAAAGTCGTTTAAGATAATCTCCGCGGCCCCAGGGATGGCCGCGTTAATGGTGCCCTTCATGGGGCAAGAGCTTATCCGACCATTTTGGATTAAAACAAACCGTTCCGGGGAAAAGCAGACAAAGTCTTCGGGGACATACAGTTGATAAGGGGCCGCGCTGGCCCCAAAGATCGCCTCCATTCCTAAAGCGCGGTTAATGGGGGTGGCCACGGTCAGATTCACTAGATAACTATCCCCCCGCTTTAAGCCAGCCATAACCGTCTGGAACCGCGGCGTGTATTCCTCTAAGGTTAGGGGGCTAACTTCCAAGACTGGGTTAGGAGGTAGAGGGCCGGAAGGTTTTTTGTTCCCCTGGCCATGAATCTCAAAAAAAACCTCCTCTTGGTCTAAGGGGTCAGGGATGATAAAGCCTTGGGTCAGCTCAAAGTTCACGGCGAAAAGGAAGGGCCGGCCAGCTTTTCCCAGACGGTTCATCTCTTGGCGGATATGGTCGGGGTTAACGCGCTCCACTTGCGGCCTCCGTTTCCCCTAAAAAGTTTCGGAGTATCTGGGGGCCTAATGGGGTCAGGATGGACTCGGGGTGGAACTGGACCCCGTGGAGATCGTAGGCGACGTGGCTAAGACCCATGATCCGCCCGCTTTCGTCTTTAGCGGTGACCTTCAGAGCCGAGGGCCAAGACCTATGGTCAATGGCCCAAGAGTGGTAGCGGCCAGCCTCAATGATTGGGGGGAGACCCTGAAAGACCCGGACGCTATTATCGAGCGTAACCTTGGATTTAACCCCGTGGAAAACTTCTTTCAGGTTGACTAACCGGCCCCCAAAAACCTGGCCTAAGGCCTGGTGGCCTAAGCAAACCCCTAAAATAGGGGCCTTTCCGGCCCAAAGCTTGATTAAGGGAAGAAGGTTAGTTGTTTCCGCGGGCGTCCCCGGCCCAGGGGACAGGATGATCCGGTCGTAGCCCCCAACGGCGCTTAGATCCGCCGCGTCGTTTAAGACAACGGTTAAAGAGTCGTTAGGGCCTAGGATCTCCTGGACCATCTGGGCCAGGTTGTAGGTAAAGGAATCGCGACAGTCAAAAATTAGTACCTTCACGGGAGCCTTCCTAGAGAATCCCCCATAAAAGCGTTAGGCCAAGTTTATTTAAACGGTGATTAAAGGGTTTTGGCCTATAGGCTCCTATCTTGGGGGTGGTTAGCGAATAACGCCCCCGAGCCAGACCAAAAGGAACTGACGCCGCGATCGCGGGTTTAGCGAGGGCCGGAAAAACCGAGTTAACGGGTTTCTGGCTTTAGATATGTTTAACGTCCCTAAACTACGCCTTAACCTTTCGCCTGTCAAGACCGCCCTTCTGGTCATCATAGCCACCTGGCGGGCTGGCCTCATGGCGGGCTGGCCTCTTTGGCCAGAATGACGTATCCGTTCACGGGGTAGTGGTCTGAAGGCATCGCGGCTATCAAGCGTTTGACTAAAGGGCTCGCTAGCTCTCTTTTTTAGGGGATTTAGGAGCGAAAATGACCTTGATACGCTCGCCATGGCCGTAGACCGAAAGACCCAGGTCGATGATCTCCTGGGCTTTAAGTTCCAAAACGCCGTGATAGTCCTTAGTATTGATAACCTCAAGGGCTAGTTGGGCGGCTTTGGTCAAGTCGTTATCAATTTCCTCCTCTGAACTGGCTAACTGGGAGGTCGCGTTTTGGAAAATTTCCTCAATTTCTTCTTCGGGAAGTTTATCCCGGGCCGTCTTGGCTAAAACTTGATTTATCGTCTCTTCAGAGAGCGAAGTCACCGCGGCCTGAGCCAGAAGGTGGTTAGCCTCCGTCTTCGTTAAGTCTTTTTGGGGGTTAGCGGAGGTAATTTGATATATTTCCGCTGTTTTAAACCTTAGCCTGGCCGCCGCGGCCAAGCTCATATCCACTGTTTCTTTTGGCAGTTTTTCTATGGCCACGGCGGCCAATAGCTTATCCTCTTCCTTTGGTTTAAGTTTTAATTTATTGGGACAATATTTTAACTCAATAATGAGATAGACCTCAGAACTGAGCTTAACGCAAAGGTCTAGTCGCCCCACAGCGCCTGGTAACTCGGTTCCCACCTCAAAACCTAGGGCCAAAAGAATCAATTGGACAAAGGCATGGAAGGTTTCCTCTCCTTTTGGCCTTTGGTGGTAAGAAATGGATCGGAAAAAGGCGCTAAAAAC
>JAISRZ010000069.1 GCA_031273455.1 Deltaproteobacteria bacterium
AATATTTCATCACGTCAGAGCGAGACATGCCTTTATTCAAACTATCTATCGCTAATTGATTTAAAATCTCCAGCTTCCCCTCCAGCTTCCCCTCCAGCTTCCCCTCCAGCTTCCCCTCCAGCTTCCCCTCCAGCTTCCCCGCTTCAACCGCTTGAGAAATATGTTCTTCCAGCCAACTACCCATATTCGTCTCCTCATTTATACGTTTAATCATCGCTGGCGTCAATTCTTTATAACATAAATGGTCTAATAATAGCCGAAAATCGTCAGCTAATGAGCGATCGCTTAAGTCTGGATTACTACTAAGATTTATGTGTTTTTTAGGAATTGAACATCAGAAGAATTTTTAATCACATAAGCCAGGTTTAAAAGATCTACTAGAGTAGCTTTCTCACCATATTTAAGTTTATTAGACAATAATTCAATCAATTGATCCTTGTCGGTATGACTCAAATAGATAAAATAAGTCTTAAAAGAACAACAACAAAAATTAATTTCACTAATTAGAGGATTTTTGACATCAGGGCCAAATATAACAACTAGTTTAATTAATACAATAACATCAAAACTTGTATAATAAACTAAAAATACGTTATTAACATGCGAAATATGCTTTAAAATATTTCAACAACATAATCATCTTCATATTAGGTAATAAGACGGTTTGTCGCCAGAGGATTAAACCCTTGGATTAAACCCTTGCGGAATCTTTTGACCAGGTGGTAATTTAAATTTAATTAAAGAAACCAACTGTACAGTAGAACTATCATTTAACAAGCTCAAAATTGGCTATATTTGGTTAAAAAAAGAGCGTTACCCTAAAAACGCGAAAAAAGCCTTAATTAGTTAGTCGTATCGGACGGCTTTTCAGATCTCATAGACTCTTCCACGTTCCGAAGCCAGGTATCGGATACGCCAAAATATTTCATCACGTCAGAGCGAGACAGGCCTCTATTCAAACTATCTATCGCTAATTGAGTTAAAGCCGCCTCAACCGCTTGAGAAGTATGTTCTTCCAGCCAACTTCCCATATTCATCGCCTCTTTTATACGTTTAATCATCGCTGGCGTAAATTCTTTAAAATATAAATGGCTTAATAATATCTGAAAATCGTCAGCTAATGAGCGATCGCTTAAGTCTGGATTACTACTAAGATTTATGTGTTTTTTAGGAATTGAACATCAGAAGAATTTTTAATCACATAAGACAGATTTAAAAGATCTAGCCGAGTAGCTTTCTCAGCAGAATTTAGTTTATTAGACAATAATTCAATCAATTGATCCTTGTCTGTATGACTCAAAAAGATAAAATAAGTCTTAACAGAACAACAACCAAAATTAATTTCACTAATTATAGGCTTTTTAACATCAGGCCCCAATATAACAACTAGTTTAACTAATACAACATCATTAAAACTTGTATAATAAGTTGAAACTACACTATTAACATACGAAAAATGCTTTAAAAACGTATTAATATTATACTCATCTTCATATTCGGTAATAAGAAGATTTATCGCCAGAGGATTAAACCCTTGCGGAAGCTTTTGACCCTTTGGTAATTTAAATTTAATTAAAGAATCCAACGTACAGTAGAGCTATCCTTTAACAAGCTCAAAATTGGCCATATTTGGCCATATTTGGCCAAAAAAGAGCGTTACCCTAAAAACACGAAAAAAACGTTAATTAGTTAGTCGTGTCGGACGGCTTTTCAGACTTCGTTTCAGACCTCATGGACTCTTCCACGTTCCGAAGCCAGGTAGCGGATACGCCAAAGTATTTCATCACGTCAGAGCGCGACATTCCTCTATTCAAACTATCTATCGCTAATTGAGTTAAAGCTTCCTGCTTCGCCTCTAGCTTCGCCGCCCGCTTCCCCTCCTCAAACGCTTGAGAAGTTTGTTCTTCCAGCCAACTACCCATATTCGTCTCCTCTTTTATACGTTTAATAATCTCTGGCGTCAATTCTTTATAATATAAATGGCTTAATAATATCTGATAATCGCCAGCTAATGAGCGATCGCTTAAGTCTGGATTACTACCAAGTTTTATGCATTCTATTAGGAATTGAACATCAGAAATATTATTTTTAATCACATAAGCCAGGTTTAAAAGATCAAACCGAGTAGCTTTCTCACCAGATTGTAGTTTATTAGACAATAATTCAATCAATTGATCCTTGTCGGTATGACTCAAAAGGATGAAATAAGTCTTAAAAGAGCAACAGCCAAGATTAATTTCATTAATTGGAGGCTTTTTGACATCAGGCCCCAATATAACAACCAGTTTAATATTTAAAATAACATCAAAACTTGTACAATAAGTTGCCGCTACGTTATTGACATACGAAAAATGTTTTAAAAACGTATTAATATCATAATCATCTTCATATTCGGTAATAAGAAGGTTTATCGCCAGAGGATCAAACCCTGGCGGAGGCTCTTTACCTGGCGGTAACTCTAATTTAATCAAAGAATCCAACCGTACAGTAAGTCTAGGCTTTTTAATTTTCTCAGTCGGCTCATTTCTTATTACGCATTCCGCAAAAGCATCTAAAGGGGGTAAGCCTAGTATTATAGGACTTTGACCTTCAATATTTGATAAAAGAAGATTTTTAGCGGTAAAATCATTATATTGATAAGCTCTATCCAATGATTTGCTATCTATGATTTTTATACCACTGTTGTCAGATTTTTCCATAAAGATGAAACCACTAATTCCCCTGTCGCGCGTCAAGTGAAACCCAAAGACAGCCTGAACTAAAAGCTAAAATTATTTTAAGATATTAACCTTCCCAAAGCAAGATCTAAAAAAAATAGCGCCTTTTTTAAGCGCGGATGGCTAAAAGTCCCTCCATACTCACTGCCTAAGGGCCACTTTCCTAAGACCCACTCACAGCCCACTTCCCGCTAACTGAGGTCAGTCTGGCCATTAAATTTCCATAAGGTCCACCCACCTGAATAGTGACGGATTTTAGGTGAAAAGGTTAAGATACCAAGTGAGGATACTTTGGCCGAAAAAATACCAAATTATCGCCGCTAGCGAGAGAAAGGGCCCAAAAGGGATGGGTTGATTGGCAATTTTCTCCCGGGACATCCGACCGGTCACGACCAAAAAACCCACGGTCAGTAAACCCATGGCCGTGGACAGAAACAAGACGGGAAAGATGGCTAACCAACCTAAGTAAATCCCAATCAAACCCAATAAAGGCGGATCCCCATCGCCTAAGCCAGCCCGACCGCGCCAAGCCTTATACAGGGCGGAAATCAGCCACAAGATCCCAAAGCCTAAGACAAACCCGGCCACGCTCCCGATTAAACCCACCAGTCGCGGGCTTAAACCGCTTTCCACTAAGTAGGCCCAAAGCCCATGACCCATTAAATACGGGACCGGATCGACCACCGCCAAGATGACCCCTAAAAGGATGGTCGGAATGACTAAAACATCGGCGATAATGAGGTGCTCTAAGTCAATAAAGAAGATGGCCACTAGGCACAAAAGGAAATAGAGGGTGATAAAGAACCTAATCGATACCCCTTCCGTCTGAAAGGCCAAAGCCGCCAATAAAGCGGCCAATAACTCCACTAAAGGGTAACGAAAGGAAATGGGGCTTTGGCAGGACCGACAGCGACCCCTTAAAAGGAGCCAGCTAATGACCGGGATATTGTCGCGCCAGGATATTTGAGCCGCGCAGATGGGGCAAAAGGAACGCCGAGGTCGGTCTATGGCCAACCCCTCCCGGGGTAGGCGATAAATCACCACGTTTAAAAAGCTACCTAAGGCTAGGCCCGCCGCCGTAACCGCGACCATTAAAGCGATATGGGTCAGACTAACCATGGGCCGCGGCCTTAGAGGCCCTTAGCGGGGCTAAAAACAGACCGGGCCATTAGGAGAAAATCTTCTCCATTTTCTCGTTTAAAGTGTCCGCCGTGAAGGGTTTAACGATGTAATTGGAGACCTTGGCCTTAACGGCCTCAATAATGTTCTCCTGCTGGGCCTCGGCGGTGACCATGAGAAAGGGAATGTCCTTTAAGTGATCCGATTTCCGGACGTGCCGTAAAAGCTCAATGCCGGTCATGTTGGGCATGTTCCAGTCGCTAATGATCAGATCGAACTTATCAATCTCCAAAATAGCGCACGCCTTCACCCCGTCCTCAGCCTCGCTGATGTTATTGATGCCCAGCTGGCGCAGGATGTTTTTAACGATGCGGCGCATGGTCGCGAAATCATCCACCACCAGAACTTTCATGTTCTTGTTATAGGCCATTTTAATCTCCGGGTTAGTCCCCCTCAAAGCCGTATTGACACCAGAAGACGGATGGTTGGCGCCGATCCGCCATATAAGCGAGCCCTTCTCAATTACCAGCTAAAATGTAACTGAGAAGATTTATCTTCACAAATATAACAAATTCCGTCTTCTAGCTCAACATTTACTTGGGCGCCGGGCTATTAAGTCTTCAGCCTAACGTTCAAAAGAAGTCTATATTAGCATGTATTACAAGTTATTTACTAGTGAACAACTTATAATCAACCTCAAACCTTGGGGCCTTGTAAAGGTCCCAGTTCCCGTTGTCAATATCCCGGGCCGAGGGCTCGCAGCCCACCTTGACCGCGTCCCGGGTCACGGCTTTGACGCTCTCGTCCACCAAGGCCCGGTACTTCTCGTCCAAAGCCCCGCCGCTTTTTAAGGCCACAAAGACCCGGCTAAAGGTGCGGCCATTCCGGTTTTGGTAGTTCTCCCAGACTTCGTGTAACTGACAGGCTTTGGCGATGGACATCACCTGGTTGTAACCGGCCAAAAGGCGTAAGGCGGCTTTAAACCTGGCCATGTCCGGGTGATCATCGGGGTCTAGGTCCAGGGTCACTTCCGGCTCCGCCGGGTTTGGCGGGGCTAACGGGGCCTTGGGGGCGGTCTCGGTCTGGTCGCTTTCCTCCGCCGCCGGAGTTTGGGCGGCTAAAGGCGTAACCGCGGCCAGAGCTATGACCATCGCCAGGGAAACAACCATCAAGAAAAGGGGGGCGGGAACGCTCAATCTAAACATGTTACGCTCCTTTAAGCCGCAAGGCGAAAAGAGGCCCAAAACCGCGAAAAGCCCGGAAAGATAAAGGGCGATATTACCAGAGGGCGAGGACTGTCAACCAAAAATCTAAAGCGATACTTTAGCCTTCCAAAAATCTAGAGCGATACTTTAGCCTTCCGAGCTTCTTGTTTAGAAAACGCCTAAACTTTAGGTTCATATTTTAACATTTTTACGCCAGTCAGAAAAGACAAAACGCTCGTTCCTAACCCACCCTTAGGCCCTCCCCTAAAATGGCCATTAAAGGGGTTTAATTGGCCCATACAAGAACCTTAAAAGGCTAGGATAATTTTCCAGATTTTCCGGTTAGCTAGGGCTTAAAGTTGGTTAAGGCCAAAAATAATCTTGACCCCAGCCTAATCCCGGGTATAATGATGTATATACTCGATTCGAGGGAACAATGTCTTCTAAGGTTTCCGCCAAGGGGGCCAAGCCGACCTCTAAGGCCGCCAACCCCCCGGTCAACTGTCTCTGCTTAAAAACCCGTCGGCTGACCGCCAGTTTGACCCGGTTTTACGACCGGACCTTGGCCGCGGCGGGTTTGAGCGTCTGCCAGTACGGGATCGCGCTCATAATTTCCCGGGTGGGCCCCTGTAGCGTTCGGCGGATCGCTGAGGTGGCCGAGCTGGATCGCTCCACTTTAGCCCGAAACTTAAAACCCCTTTTAACTAAAGGGTTAGTGGAGGATAGTCGGGAAGTGGGCCATAGGGATCGCCGCTTGACCTTGTCGAAAGAAGGCCAGAAGAGGCTAACCGAAGCCGGGCTCCTCTGGGATAAGGCCCAAAAGGCGGTCCAGAATCGCCTCGGCGAGGCTGGTTTAGCCGCCTTGGACCACCTAGCCCAACTAGTCCAATCCTTGGACAATAGCCCCAAATAGGCCCCTTTTAGGGGCGGGTTAAGAATCTTAGGCCTAAGGTTTAACGCGCCATTTTTGATGTATATACACCTTTTAAACCAATTTTTCCCCTAACCAAACCCCTAGCGGCTAGCCCCGAAAAAGCTAGATTAAGGACACCTTATGTCAGACAAAATCGGTCTTTACGACCCTTGGTCTTTAGGGCCTTTAACCATTAAAAACCGGCTGGTAAGAAGCGCCACCTTTGAGTTCGCGGCCTTAGACGGTCGCTTAAGCCCGGCCATTCGGGACCTGACCTTAAAACTAGCCGCGGGCGGGAGCGGTTTAATTATCACGGGCATGGCCGGGATCTCCAAGGAGGCCACGATCGGGCCCGTCATGGTCGACGCTTCTCACCCGGACTTTAGGTCAGACTTAAGAGACCTAACCACAGCCGCGGCCCAATTCACGGCTCCCATCATGGTCCAGCTTAATCACTCCGGTTACCGGACCCGGCGCGATGGGGACAATTTTGGCGTATCCGAGCTAGTCGAGCCCGATGGCTATGTCCACCGCGAGGCCACTATTGAGGATATCCAAAAGGTGGTGACCGATTTCGCCAGCGCGGCTTTACGTTGTCAAGAAGGTGGGGCCGCTGGGGTCCAAATCCACGCGGCCCATGGTTTTTTAATCGCCACTTTTCTCTCCCCAGCCACTAACCAGCGCTCCGATGGTTACGGCGGCCCCATCGCCAACCGGGCCCGGATCTTATTGGAAACTTACGCGGCGGTTAGGGCTAAGGTGGGGCCGGATTACCCGGTGGCGGTGAAACTCCACTTTAGCGATGGGCCGGATCCCTCCATCACCCCGGACGAAGTCGTCTGGGTCAGTCAAGAGTTGGCCCAAAGGGGTCTCAATATGATTGAGGTCTCCTCTGGAGTGGTTAACGAGGCGGGGGCGACCACCTTCGCCCCCTTAATCAAACGGGGGCAAGAAGGCCCCTTTTTAAGCGGGGCCGCCCTTTTAGCCGAGAAAGTCCAGATCCCGGTGGTTAGCGTCTGCGGTTATCGAACGCCAGACTTTATCGCCAAAGCCTTAAACGAGACGAAAATCGCCGCGGTCTCCCTTTGCCGGCCCTTAATCCGGGAGCCCGATCTCCCGAACCGGTGGCGGACCGATCGCTCCCCGGCCAAGTGCGTGTCTTGCGGCAAGTGCTTTAACCCGGATGGCCTGGTCACTTGCCGGGCCCTATAACCCCCGCCTTTCGCCCTTAAGCCTAACGGCGTAAGGGCGAAGCCCAAGCGGCCCTATTTTTAGGGTTGGTTAAAAACCTTATCGTTAGCTGGGCCTTAAACTTAGGTGGATATGGGCCCAGACCCTTCTGGGTTTGGGGGCTTTGGGGGGTCTTTAGGCTTATGATCTGGTTTGGCCGTGGGCGACCGCGGGGATGGGGCGGTTTTGGTTTCTAAAGGGGGAGCGAAGCCAGGCGGGCCGAGAACATAGAGCGGTATTTCCGCGGCCGCGGCTTTAAAGACCTCCCTAACCTTATCCTCGTCAATAAAGACCTTAACCCGGCTCTCATCTTTACGCTCTAAGTGTTTGGCCAAGGATTGGGCCAGTTGGCTTCTGACCGTCCCCAAGCCCTCTTTGGCCAAACACTTGGCGAGCGAGGTCAAAGGATTTCGCCACTTTATCTTAGTGGTGTTATTAGCCCAAATGATTTTGGCCACTAAAGCCAACTTCTCGGGCGGGTAACCTAAGACGTAGCCCAGAAAGGAGGCCCCGCTCCGACCTTGGGCTTGGCGCTGGGGGTCCACCCAACCATTCTCGTCCCAATGGATCGTTAAATGGTCCGCGACTGGGTAATCCTCGCCGCCTTTGGGCGGAAATAAACTGGAAGCGCGCTTTATCCGCCTCTTTCCCGGGGGTTTCAGCGGGGGTTTAGGATGACCATTTAGAGCCTCGCCCTTAACCGCTAGGGTCTCTGGTGGGTCTTTAAGCGTAGGCTTAATTCCCAACCTCTTTTTCAACCAATACCCTAAAAACGAGTCATAAAAACCATACTTAAGGGATCTAAGTTGCTCCTGCCGCCCGTTTTCCACCTTCAGCCAACCGCAAAGCCGCTCAAACTTGGCGAGGTTACTCGCGACCTTTTGGAGTAGCTCGTGGGTTTCGGCCTTTAAGGCCATTAAGATCTGGCTTAGAAAACAGTCAGCGACCTTTCTCGCGGCCTTAACCAGGCGAGCGGGGCTTAGCCTCTCGGCCCAACTTAAGGGCGGCGGCGGCTTTAAGTCTTTTAAGGGCCAACCGCCCTTTAAGGTCGTGGCCAGATTGACGTAATTATAATAAGCCAGGCGCCGGGAACAATTGTCGCGAAACGATCTTTCCGGGTACTTAAACCCCAAAGGCGCGATTTTGGCGAAGTAAGTCTCATAAATGTTAATAAATTTATGGCCTCGCCGAAACAAACCCATATAGCTTAACTGGCCAGTCTCGTTTAGAGGCAAGATGAGAGCGTGGATATGCGGGGTGACCTCATCCAAGTGGAGAACCGCGCTATAAGCCAATTTTCCAAAGGACTCAATCAGCCACTCGTAACTAGCCTCCACCCAAGGCTCTAACCTTTCCGCCAGCCACTCCCCGGGGTAAGACTCCCGGCCGGGCCGAAAATACCCCGGGCTGGCCTCCATCACCAGACTCAGGGTTAAAACGGCGTTCCGCCGAACGCTCTGGCCACCTAATAACTCCAAGCAACGCGCCGGGCAATCCAAATTCGGCTGGCCAATTAAGTGGCGGTTAAGGCCAGAGCGCGCGGGATCGGCGTTGGGCGGAAAAACCAACCGGGCGTTATGGTTGTGTCTGTCATTTAAATCAGCCCAACTTTTGATCTTAACCTGACTTAAATGAAACAAGTAATCCATAAAAAAACTCCCCCTTAGGGCTAACGGGCTGATGGTTAATAAACTAATGATTAGGGCCGCGACGATAGAAGATAAGAGCGACATTTTTTAAATAAAGTCCTGACCGGGTTAGCGGAGCTTTGGCTTAAGCGATAAACCTCGTTCCAAGTTTCTGAGTTGATGGGTTGAATGGGTTTAAGGGCCGCTAACTTTAAAGGGGCTAAGCGCCTAATTAAGGCCCGGCCTCTACGGCCCTTCCGGGCGGCGATGACGGAGCTTTGGCCGTTAAGACTTTCGACCACGTTAGACAGAGGGATAAATTGGCCAATGGCCATAACGGGATTAAGAGGAAAAAGAGCCTTGAGGGACAAAGCCTCCAGGGGATGGTCGGTCAGATAGACTGGCTCCTCTGGGCCTTTTAAGGTCCAGGGCCAGTTGGTGGCTAGAGCGCTCTCTATATAGGGGAGCTTTCCGCCATTGGCCTTGGGGAACATGAAGCTAAGGCCAGAATCCTCATCGCCGTTAAAGATAATGGCCCCCAAGCTAGAGGATAAGATCCGCCGGTCTTGATGGGCCGCCTCCAGTAGGTCCGTTGGCAAACCATACTCAGAGACCAAAAATTCCCGGGCCTTCGGCCAAGTGGCCTCAGAAGTTAAAGGTAACTCAAAAGGGGTCTCTAGAGCCGCTAAAGCCGCCTCATCGGTGGTCACGGCTAAACGGGCGGCTAGACACTTAGTCACTTCCTCCCCGGAATAGGCCCCTAACAAAAAGACGCTGGCTTCGTCTAGATCATAGCCAGATAAGGCCATAATTAAGTTTAAGGCCCCCTGGCCACTTTGACCGCTGGCTAAATCATTCCAAGAGTTAAACCTAGTCGCGACGATCCGACCGGTCGGCGTCCTAAAATAGCGCCTAACGGTTAAAGGGGAATCAGCCGCTAAAGGCTCCCCTAGGGCGTTGACCTCAACCGCTTGATAAAGAACGCGTAAAACCTCCGCTGGCCAGATCCCCTCAAGGTCAACGTAATCGCTTTGGTAAGTCTTGGCCCTCTTCTCTAGCTTACGGACATCAACCTCTAAGGCGTAGGACTCCGCCTTAAACCTTTCCGCCTCAACTTCTAAAGCTTTATTGCGATAAGCCCATTCCCCGAAAAGCGCGTTAGCCCTCTTATTGGTTAGCTCCAAGGTTTGGCTACAATAGGCTGGCCAGTTAGCCGCCGCCGAGCTTGCGGGTATACTAGCGGGTAAAGTCACATATTCCGCCAGCTCCTTTTCTTGAGGAATTTGGGGCTCCGTATAATCCCGCGTGGCCCGGTAATACCGGGCGATAGCCTCCTCGGTGGGTTTACCGAGCTTAGGCGGAGGGCGAAAGCCTAAAGGAGCCAGAGCCGCGCTATAACTGGCCATTAAGCGGGGCCAATAGTCCACTTGACGCGGGACGTTTAAGCGACTAACGTTCCGCCCATCTAACCAGACGTGAATCAATGGTGGGCTCGAAGAGGCCGCCTCATTTTCTGGCGGCGGACGATAGTCAACCATTAACCCTTGGGGGTTAAACATCTTTTTAAGATAGGCCAAGGTGGCCTTTAGCCACTTTTGGACGTTACTTAAGGATAGCGGGCGATCCCAGAATAAAGAGCTTTTCTGAGGGTAAAAAAAGGACTGGCTCGCCCCGAGGATTATTTGGGCCACCCGAGCTAACTCGCATATGGTTGGCCACTTTAAGATCTCGGCTCGGCGCTCTTGGTCACTCTGGGGACCAATAAGGGGGACGGCCCGGGTAAATTCCTGGTCCGCCTCTAAGGCTCTTTGGACCTCGGCTAAAGAGAAATAAACCGCGCAGACAATGGTGGGGTTATAAAGATCGATAGTGGATGGCAAAATTGGGGCTCCAAATAAATGATGGGTGAATGATTAAAAGGGCTTGGCCTTGGCTAGAGGTTTAGCGGTGGGTTTAATAAGGATACTAGAGACTGGTTGAATTAATAACTAATTGAGCCGAGCGATAACGCTAAAGGCCAAGGCTGGCGGATAAAAAAGTAAAGCTTAGGGATATATAGAAACAGCTTAAGCCGTAAGGATTGTTAGAGTTGGGTTAAAGGCTAGGGTTTATTGGCGAGAGGATAAAAAGGAGTCCACGAAAAATCCGCGGATATACCTAAAGGCGAACATAACCAATGGTATAGGGTATAGGGTCAGCTTAATAATGGCCCTAAGGGCCATTATGGCGTGGTTTGTAAATGTAAATCCCTTTTTCCGTTTGTCAAGGGGGTAAAAGAAAAAAAATGGCCTAAAATCGAAAGTTTTTTTGGGCCCCCAATTTCTAGGGGATCTTTAAGACTTTTGGCCTAACGATTGGGGTCAATGGTTCTAGGCGCGGCGAACTTTTTTTTAGGCTAGGCCAACTGGCTCTTTGGGGGCGCCGAGCGGGTGGGGGCGAAGATAGCCATAATATGGCTTAGCCGCCGCGGACCATAGCCCTCTTAACCGCCCTTTTTAAGCGCCGATCTATTTTTCCGTAGCGAAGCTTTGGATCTCCGGCGGGATAGGTTTCGGGTTAGTCACGTTGGGGATGACGACCTTAATTTTATCCGTGGCCATATCTTCGCCACTAACCGTGTCCTCGGCGTAGATGGTTCCGTAAAGGCAAGAATCAAGGACCGTGAAATCAATCACCAAAAAGCTATCCAAGACAAATTTTTTATCGACAATGGGAATGGGTTTGGTATAGGTGAATCCCGCGCGCAATTCCGCCCCCATAATCCCCGCCTTAGGATCTTTGGATTTAAAAACCAATCTATCGGTCGGCTTTCTATCAGCGGCGAAGATGAATTGTCGGACTTGAGTCAAGTCTTTATTGAGATAAAAGCTTAAAACCACGCCTTCCGATCCCGGAAAGGGCATGACCGCGGTGTACTCTTGGTCGTCCACGGAGCCATTTTCCGGCGCGGCGTAAGCGTTAGGCGTAAAAAGCGCTAGACAAACGAGGCCACATAAAAATAAAAAAAATATTTGTTTCATCGCGTAAATCACCCTTAATAAGAGGGCCTAGGGAATAAACCAGAATGAGGTTTCACATCGGGATCCATTTTAGCCTGGGGCCAATGGCTACAATTTATAACTATATTTTATTAAACGTTTCTAATTTTAGCTCTGAGAGCGGATTAAATCCAGATAACCCCTGGCGTCCGGATGGCCTTGGGTCGCGGCTAGAGCGAGCCATTTGGCGGCTTCTTTGAGGTCTTTAGCCACCCCAAAGCCCATCAAGAGTCGAATACCCACCTCGAACCGGGCGGCCATGTCCCCTTCCTCGGCCTTAAGAGCCACCTTTTGAAAATCCGCGGCCAGTTCCTTTAGCTCATTTTGGTTATTGTGAAAAGTTTTAGCCGCGTTTCGCGGGTCATAATACCCATTGATCGCGGCCTTATTAAACCACTTAGCGGCTTCCTTGAAGTCTTGGGTCAGGCCCTCGCCGTTTATATAGAGAACCCCCAGATAGTGTTGGGCTTCTGGGCTCCCATTTTCCGCCGCCAGATGGAACCATTTAATGGCCTCGTTTAGGTCTTTCGGGACCCCTTGCCCCGAGAAAAGGACACAAGCCAGAGCGTTTTGGGAG
The DNA here is from genome assembly GCA_031273455.1 of Deltaproteobacteria bacterium. GTDB lineage: Bacteria > Desulfobacterota > Desulfarculia > Adiutricales > Adiutricaceae > JAIROO01. The sequence continues at coordinate 12,428 of JAISRZ010000069.1, forward strand.
TCTGGATGGCCACTCTCCGCCCCGGAGCGCAACAGTCTAAGACCTTCAGGGATGTCTTTCACCGCGCCCTGGCCCGTAAAAAGGGCCAAGGCCCGCTTAAATCGCGCCTCCAGCTCCTCAGTCGCCGCCTGGCGCCGCTCGACCGCCGCATCTTCTTTTTTGGCTATACTGGAACTCAAGATTTTTAGAGCCTCTTTAACCTCATCGGGGCTGAGCTCATCCAATATGTTGGCTAAAGTCACCATTTTTTGGGCAAGGCTATTAGAGTCAAAAAGCTCCGCGTTAACCGCCTCTTGAGCCGAAGGCTCACCGCGCTCCACCATCAGACGGGCCCATTTGGCGGCCTCTCCGGGGTCTTTGGCCACCCCTTGACCTTTTTCGTAGAGGTTCTTTAAAGTGGCCATGGCCTCCAGGCTACCGCCCTCCGCGGCCAGACGAAACCACTTAAGGCCCTCGGCTTGGTCTTGGGGGGCTCCCTCGCCTAAAAAGTAGATGGTTCCGAGAATGAACTGGGCCGCGTGATCCCCCGCCTCAGCCAATAGCTTAACGGAAGGGTAACTGTCATGTAATTTTTGCCGCACGCGATTCTCCTTATAAAACTTGAAAAATTATAACCTACTTACTATAATTAAATGCGCTTAACGTTTATTATTGTGAGGTTTACCGCTCATTTTTGGCTTTAGGCCTTTCAGGAACTCTATGGAGGTAGCCTCGCCTTGGGCCGCCGCTAAACTAAACCATTTGATAGCCTCATTAAGATCTTTCGGCGCGCCATCGCCAATTAGGTACTTTTTCCCCAAAGTGACTTGGGAGGTAACGAACCCCTCATTGGCCGCTAAAATATACCATTTAAGGCCCTCCGCTGGGTCTTGCGGGACGCCATCGCCGAGACACAATATGGCCCCCAGATTGTGGCGCGAAATGACATTCCCCCCTTCCGCGGCCTTTCGATACCATTTAACGGCTTCGGCTTTGTCTGGGGGCGTTCCATCGCCGAAGAATAACCTTAGCGCGTAATTATGTTGGCAATAAATGTCCCCGCTCTCCGCTTGGCGACGCTCCGCTTCCAAATTAGCGGCGTGTCTTTCCGCGAACTCTTTGGCGCCCAGTTGGTTAAATCTAATGGCGTTATCGGCGTTGGTAAACCCTTTCTCCGCGGCTAAACGAAACCATTTGGCCCCTTCGGTCTTGTCTGGCGGAACCCCTAAGCCATAACTGTAAATGGCCCCCAAAACGTATTGGGCTTCCGGGCTCCCTTTTTCCGCCGCGTTCAGAAACAATTGAATAGCCCCGGGGATGAATTGACCGACGCCATCGCCGTTTAAGCGCATGAGCCCGACGTAAAATTGGGCGTGGGCGTGGCCATTCTCGGAGGCCAGAGAAAACCATTTGTGAGCTTCCTCTTTATTTCGCGGGACCCCCTCCCCGTTATAAAGGGCCATACCAAGCTGACACTGGGCCTCAGTGAGCCCTTTAAGCGCGGCCCGATTAAACCATTTGACGCCTTCGGCCTGGTTTTGGGTCACGCCTTCGCCATGGAACAACATGAGACCTAACGCCAATTGGGCCTGAGGATCCCCTTTTTTAGCTTTTAAACGAGTTAGTTTGTATAAGGACATTTGTCATATTCTCACTTTATATATTCTAAACACGAAAAATGTAAAATTACTTACAGTTAGTTAAAGTCACCCTGGCGGGGGGCGGGCTGAAAAGCCGTATCTATTCACGGCCATGGCTCCAAAGAACTAGAGAAAGTCCTTCCAGCGACAATCCTTCTGGGCCTTTTTCCCACGTTTTTAGGGTTTTGGCCTTAAGCGTTCCCATTCTAAGATTCAATTATAGATGAACCCCAATCGGTTGAAAAGGATTTGGGGCTAGGATATTAAGGGATTTATCGGCTAGCCAAAGGGCCTAGCTAGCCAGCCGCCCGCTAAAAGGCCATTTTTTTAAATTAACGATCCTGAATGGGGGTTAGCGGCGCTCTGAGACCCTTTCGGTAAGCTTAAGATTCCCTTTAGTTGAGACCTTTAAGCCATGACAAGAACTTGGTGAGGCTCTTGGCCGGACTTTTTCGGTTGGCGGTCGAGCGGGCGTTTTAGGCGTGTTTTCCGCCCTTGTTTGGCGAGGGTGGCGCGTCAGGCCCTGGGGGAACATTGGGGGATTTAGGATCTTCCTTGGCTATGGATCCAGCCTTGGCTATCCTCCCAAGCCGAGATAAACCCAAAAGTCCTTGGGAGATTCTACGCGTCGATTAAGACCCTGGCTGACGATGACAAAACCAGCTTAATTTTCGTCACTGGGGTCACCAAGTTCGTTAAGGGCTCCGTCTTCTCGGGCCTCAACAACCTCTTTGACCTGACTTTGGACCCAACACGCAACCCCATTCGCGGTTTCACCTTAGAGGAGTTCCGGGGCTATTTTCTGGAGTATCTACCGGATATCCTTGAATACAATAAATCAGAAGGTTTTACGCCGCCTGAGGCCGACCTTGACTACCTAATTGGCGAGATCATCGGCTATTACGATGGCTACTCCTGGGACGGCGAAACCAGGGTTTTAAACCCTTATTCGCTTATTCAGGCGCTGGCGACAAAAGAGCTTAATGCCCACTGGTTTAGCTCGGGCGCGATGTCTTTCCTCATAGATTTTAAAAAAAAAGAAGATCGTCTTATTCTTTCCCCGCCCCCCCCCCAGATGAGCGAAACGTCCCTCGAAGCGGTTGACTTAAAAAATCTTAAGCTTACGCCCCTCCTCTTCCAAACTGGCTATCTAACAATCGACCAACGGTTAAGCGCGGACTCTTACCTCTTAAGGCGCCCCAACCAGGAGGTCAGCCAGGCCCTTGAGCAAAACCTTCTCGACTATTTACTTGGTCAGGCGGAAGTTAACGTCACCCTTTTAAGGGAGCGGATCGTAAGGGCTTTGGAGATCTATGACTCGACCTCTTTAGCCGCGTCTTTCCGGGATATTCTTTGGTGGAACTCCCACTCTGAGCTTAAGGCCAGCGAAGAGCTATACCCCGGGCTTATTTTCTCGGTCTTAAAAGCCTTAAGGTTCTCGGTCGCCACCCAGTCAGTCACGGTCGAAGAAGTCTTCGATATCCTCCTCACCCTTGGCCAAAGGGTGGCCTTCGTTTTCGAGTTTAAGCGTAGCGCTTTGACCCCCACTTTGGGCCAAAGCCAAGAGGTCGCGAAGAAGATAAAGGAAAAGCGTCAGGAAACCATTATAGAAGCGAAAAACCAGATCCAGTTCCGGGACTATGACGCGAAATACGGCGCCGAGTATGGGGTCGTTAAGAAAGTGGCCGTGGCTTTCGTGGGGAAGACCCAGAGAGGTCGCGGTGGAGATTGACTGAAGCGTTTCGGGTTACCGCCCATAAGCCCATAAAGGGCCCGCTCTCTGGTCCGATCGCGAGCGACCATAAATTACCTCGCTTAAAGTCACCCCAGCTGGTCGCGGCGGGGGGCGCGAGCTTAAACGCCAAAATTCTATTTTTAAACAAATAAAATCAAATTTTAAATATCAAAATTAAAAATACAATAGTTAAAGTTTATCTATTAATTATTTAACAACATAATAAAGTCTACTATCATTATAATTAATCCAGCGAGACCCCCCGGGTTGGCCCGCGAGTTTCTTTCCTCGTTGTTATCGGAAAAAATTCCTCGATAGATTATAACAAACGATCTTAAGGCGATAATACTTATAACAGTATAAATAACTATGGGAATAATAATAGTTATACTTAAATCTATGCAGAAAAATTATCGCCAGAATCTACGCTTTATTCTAAAACCAGATCATTTAAGAAAATCTTCGCCCGTTCCCCCATCAGCGACCAGAGCCGTCTATTATGAGACTAAATAGCTGATAAGGGATTGGTCTCAGCCGCGCCCGAACCCCCACCATTCCCCCACCAAACCACCAGTGGTCGCCGCTAAAACCGGTTGGGCCATTATACTAAAAACCAAAATAATGTAATCTGTCACTTTATAAACCTTAGAAATCTTTTATTTAGAGCGTTATTTTATTTTTATTCTTTATTATAAACTTCATGTTAAATTTTATAACTACAATAAGCCTTCATTTACCTTTACAAAGCCTATAATCGCTGTTTAAAGTTATTTTAATCTCTAAGAGCCTCAAATTCCCAGAAGACCCTAGGGTGGGCTCTAGAGTTAAAAAAAGAAACCCTGGATCAAACAATTTTTTTATAGCTTCTTTATACATATTTTGTTATCATGACAGATTAAAATTCTGGCCTTAACTGGCCTCCCCTTAACGCGTCTGGCGGAAGACCAGGTTTTGGCCCTATCCTTTCTGGCCCCCATAAGCGGTTAAGGCGCCACAATTAGTGGTGGTGTCCCAGAAGAGGAGCCTTAAGCTTCAAAGCGTATTTTATAGTTTTCCATACGGAGGAATCATGTTCATGTCGCAGAAAATTTTTTCTTGGCCCAGCCTGGCCGCTCTGGCTTTGGCGATGGTCTTTTTCCTGTGTGGCCCGGCCCAGGCGCAAACCGTTGGGGTGGTTGACCTAAAAAAAGCCGTGGACGACTCCAAGGCGGGCAAATCGGCCAACAACAAGCTCCAGGCCAAGTACGACTCTTTGAAGAAGAGCCTTGACGCCAAGCAAAAAGAGCTGGAGAAGAAGGAAAAAGACCTCATGAGCCAAGCCGCCACTTTGAACCAGGACGCCCTGGATAAGAAGCGGAATGAACTGGCCAATGACATCAAGACCTTCCGGGAGCAAGCCACCCGAGCCACCGATGAGATGCAGAAAGCCATGAGCGACGCCATGAGCCCCTTATTCACTAAGGCCGAGGAAGCCGCGGCTCGTTTAGCGGCGGAGCGGGGTTTTTCGGTGATTATGGACGCCAAAGAGGCTGGGGTTATCTTCTTCCAGTCTTCCATTGACATCACCACGGAAATCACGCGAGCCTTAGATAAGTGACCTTGGTTAGCTTAGAGGTTTTCGCCCTATTAAAGACCGACGCTAGGGCCGACCGATGATCCCCTTACCCGAGATCAGCTTAGGCGAATTGGGTCAAAGGGCCAAAGAGCGCTTAGCCGCGGATTTCGCTATCTTAGGCGGCGGCGAGGCCCCGGAGATCGAGACTATTGGCCCGAATACCCGGATCGCCTTTTTAAGCTCAGCCGAAGAAGCCGGCCCTATGGCCCTGTGCTTCGCGACCAGCCCGGACTATCTGGCTAAAGCCCAAGAAGGCCGGGCGGCGGCGGTGGCGGTTAACGCGAGCTTAAAGGATAAGCTGGGGGATCTTCCGGCCTTAATCGCTCCGGACCCCCGGCTTTTGTTCGCGGCCATCTTAAGTTTGGCCCGGGAAACCTATATCCCGCCCTTACCCCCAGGCGAGCCTTACTTTGTGGACCGGGCGTCCTGCCAGATTGGCCCTGGGGTCATCTTAGGCCCTCGGGCTTACATTGGGGCCCGGGTCATAATCGGCGAAAAAGCCATTATCGGGCCAGACGTCTTTTTAGAGGACGATGTGGTCGTAGGGGCCGAGACCATCCTCCACCCCAAGGTCATTATCCGTTGGGGCTGTCAAATCGGTCAGCGTTGCCAGATCCACGCCGGCGCGGTCATTGGCGAGGATGGTTTTGGCTACACCCAAGTCCCCTCGCCCCAAACCGGTCGTCTCATCCACTACAAAAACCCCCACTTAGGTAAAGTAATCTTAGGCGATGACGTGGAGATCGGCGCTTTAACGGCCATTGACCGGGGGTTAGTGGCGGACACGGTCATAGGCCGGGGCGTTAAGATGGATAACCTGGTCCAAATCGGCCACAACTGCCAAATCGGCCAAGACGTTATCGTGGTGGCCCAGGTCGGTTGCGCGGGCCACAGTAACGTCGGGGACCGGGCCTTTTTATTAGGCCAATGCGGTTTAACCCATGGGGCCGTGGTGGGCCAAGACGCCATTATCACCGGCCAATCCGGGGTCACCGGACGCGTCCCAGCGGGTCGGGAGGCTTGGAGTGGCACGCCTTGCCGCCCCATGTCCCAAGAGCTACGCTCCCAAGCCATGGTTAACCGGGATCTGCCCCGGTGGCGTCGCTTTTGGGCCGAGTTCCGGAAAAGCCCCACCTTTGAGGCCCTTAAAAAAGCCTTGGCTTCTGGCGATTAGCCTTTTTCTCGCCGCTTTCCTCTTTAAACGGTGTCTCTATGCTCAAAGCCCTCTATGGAACCCAGGAAATTTTAGACAATCTGCCCCACCGCTACCCCTTCCTCTTGGTGGACCGGGTGGTCTCTTTGGAGCCGTGGCGAGAAATAGCGGCTTATAAAAACGTCACCTTTAACGAGCCTTTCTTCCAGGGCCATTTTCCAGGCCAGCCGGTCATGCCGGGGGTCTTGATCCTGGAGTCCATGGCTCAAGCCGCCTTTTTGCTCTTAGCCCTCTCCCAAAAGCACTTTCCCGAGCGGATCCCGCAAGATCTGAAAATTGAGGAGTTTAAAGGGCGCATCGGTTACTTCGCCTCGGCGGATCGGGTTAAATTCCGGCGCATGGTGGAACCGGGCGATCGGCTGGATCTTAATATCTCCTTCCTCCGACTGGGGACCAAGGCCTTTAAAGTCGCGGGCGAGGCCAAAGTCTTCGATCAAAAAGCGGCGGAAGCCGAAATGACCGCCACTTTCTGAACCTAAGGAAACGATCGCCACCCATGGCCATTCTGCACCCCACCGCCATTATCCATCCCACGGTCCAAATCGCCGACGGCGTCTCCGTTGGCCCGTACGCCGTGATTGGCCCGAATGTCGTCATTGGCCAGGACACTGAGATCCAAGGTCACGTCAATATTGACAAAAACACGACCATTGGTCAGCGTTGCCGTCTTTACCCCTTCGCCTCCATTGGGGCCGATCCCCAGGACATGAAGTACGCGGGCGAGGAAACCAAGCTTTTGATCGGCGATGAGGTGACCGTTAGGGAGTCGGCCACCATCCACCGGGGGACCATTGGCGGGGGCGGGACCACCCGGATTGGCGATAAATGCCTTATCATGGCCACCTGTCACGTGGCCCACGATTGTCAGTTGGCTAAAGAAGTTATTTTATCCAGCTTCGCTGTTTTAGCTGGCCACGTCCACATTGACGAGCAAGCCACCATTAGCGGCTCCACGGCCATCCACCAGTTCGTGCGGGTCGGGCGCCACGCTTTTGTCGGCGGCATGTCCGGGGTGGTTAAAGACGCCCCACCCTTTATGATCTTAGCTGGGGTCAGGGATAAGGCCGTGGTGGTTTCCCCCAACTCCATTGGCATTAAGCGGAAAGGGTTTTCCGAGGAGTCTTTGGCGGCCATCACTGGGGCCTTTAAGCTTCTCCACACCCGCCAGCCTTTAAACGAGGTATTAACGGAAATCGAGGCCCAATGGCCCAATTGCCCGGAGACTAAAGTCATTGTCGAGTTTTACCGCGACTCGGTCCGGGGGGTTTACCGGTGACCGCCCCGGTGGGTTTAATCGCTGGCAACCTGTCTTTGCCAGTCCTAACGGCCCAAAAGATTAAAGCCGCTAAAACCCCTTTGGTGGTGGTCGGCTTAAAGGGGGAAACTGACCCCCAGGTTAAAAGCTTAGCTGACGCTTACCTAGAAGTGGTCTTAGGCCATATTCAACCTATGGCCCAGTTTTTTTTGGCTAAGGGGGTCAAAACCGTCTGCATGGTCGGGGGGGTCAGCCGCGAGAACATCACTGGCTCCTGGGACCCGGACGAGGCGGCCCAAGATATTTTGGCGGATTTGGACAACTTCCACACGGACGCCATTTTGCGAGCCGCGGCCAAGTGGCTGGAAGATCAAGGGTTAACCTTGGTCTCCGTGGCCGAGCTGGTTCCAGATCTGACCGTCCAACCCGGGTTACTGACGGCCAAAGCCCCCTCGCCAGCTTTGCTGGAGGATCTCCGTTTAGCTTATCGGGTGGCCAAAGAGCTGGGTCGCTTGGACGTGGGCCAAACCGTGGTGGTCTCGGATAAGATCGCCGTGGCTTTAGAGGGGGCCGATGGCACCAACGCCACCATTTTTCGGGGGGCCTCTTTGTGCCGCAAACCCATCGCCGTGGCGAAAGTGGTCAAACCCAGTCAAGACATCCGCTTTGATTTACCGGTCATTGGCCCGGAGACCATCAACGTTTTAACCAGCTGCGGGGCTGGGGCTTTGGCCTTGGACGCCCGGGGTTTAATCATGCTGGAAAAAGAAGAGTGTCTGGCCCAAGCCAATAAGGCTGGTCTGGCCATCATCGCTTGGCTGGATCAGCCGGAGCCCCTATGAGGGTCATGATCTCCGCCGGGGAAACCTCCGGCGATCTCCATGGGGCTTATCTGGTTAAAGAAGCCAAAAGGTTAGCCCCGGAAATGGAGTTTTTTGGCTTGGGCGGGGACGAGATGCTGAATGAGGGCGTCACTTTAACCGCGCATTTAAAAGACACCGCGGTCATGGGTTTAACCGAGGTTTTGACCTCTCTTTGGCGGATCGCCAAAATTAACCTTAAGCTGCGCCGCCTTTTGCGCGCGGAAAAACCAGCGGCTTTAGTTTTAATCGATAGCCCGGACTTTAACTTCCCCTTAGCGCGCCAAGCTTATAAACTTAATATCCCGGTCATCTACTATATCTGCCCCCAGATCTGGGCCTGGCGGCCAGGGCGCTTAAATTTTTTAGCCAAGTATTGCGCCCGAAGGGCCGTTATTTTGCCCTTTGAAAAAGACTTCTACGAGGATCGGGGCGTTGCCGCTGACTTTGTGGGCCATCCGGTTTTAGACCGTTTGGCCCCCTTAAGCCAAATCGCGGCTAGAAGGGAGCTAGGTCTAGACTTAAGAAACCCCTATTTAGCCATCCTCCCGGGTAGCCGGGCCAAGATCGCGAAAACTTTATTGCCCTTGGCTTTAAAAGCCGCGGAAATCTTAATAGGGAAGATCCCCCGGTTAAACTTTCTTTTGCCCCGGGCCCAAAGCTTAGAGCCCGCCCTTTTAATTAAACTTTTGCGCTCCGCCTCCCCCGAGGTCGCCCAAAGGCTTAAAGTCTTTGAGGGCCATTCCCCCCAAGTTTTAGCCGCCGCCAACGCGGCCCTTTTAGCCTCCGGCACGGCGGCGGTGGAAGGGGCTTTGGCTGGGGTCCCCATGGTGGTGGCTTATAAGGTGAGCTCGCTATCTTATTTTTTAGCCAAAAAACTGGTCAAAGTCCCGTTTATCGCCATACCTAACTTACTTTTAGGGCGGATGGCTATCCCGGAACTGATCCAAGATAAGGCCACGCCACCTTTAATGGCCGAAAACCTGTACGGTTTTTTAACCGAAGGCTCGAAAAGGAACCAGATAACCCAAGATCTTAAAGCCGTGACCGCTAAACTGGGGACTCCCGGGGCCGCCGCCCGGGTGGTGGCCCTTATCCAAGAGGAAATTAATAAAGCCAAAGGGCTAAAAGCCGAAAGGCTGGCCCTATGACCCTGTCCCCCATGACTGATTCCCAAAAGCCCGCGTCCCCCCAAAGCTCGCCCGCTAATAAAGATAACCAGAAGAGCGATTTAAAAAGGTTACTCGGGCTCATCACCCCCCACCGGACCAAGCTCCTTTTAGCCGTCCTTTTTATGCTCTTAGCCGCTGGCTCCACGGCCACCATGGCTTGGCTCATCCAGCCCCTTTTGGATCACGTCTTCACCCATCGGGACCGGGCCCTTTTAAACTCCCTCACCTTTTTAACCCTAGGGGTCTACTCTTTAACCGGGGTTTTTTCCTTCGCCCAGTCCTACGTCATGAACCAGGTGGGCTACAACATCGTGAACGATTTACGGGTCAAACTGTATAGCCACATCCAAGCCCAGTCCTTAGGCTACTTTCAAAAGCACCCCTCGGGCGAGCTCATCAGCCGGGTGGTTAACGACGTTTCCATGATCCAAAGCTCGGTCACCACCGTGGTCACTGGGTTAATCATGGACCTAGGAAAAGTCGCCGGGTTACTAACGGTTCTCTTTTTACAAGACTTTTTTTTAGCGGCCGTGGGGATTTTGATCCTCCCCTTAACTTTATACCCCATTATCCGCTTTGGCCGGCGGCTCCGGAGTTTATCCACCACTAGCCAAGTTATCATGGCTTCTTTAATCCGGGTCTTAACCGAGACCTTCCAAGGGGCCCGGATGATCCAGTCCTACAACATGACTGGCCACGAAATCAGAAGGTTCGCCAATGAGTGCCGCAAGAACGTGGCCAACCTTATGCGCTCGGTCACGGTCAAAAGCTTATCCTCCTCCATTATGGAGATTGTCGGCGGGATCTGCTTAGCCCTGGTCATCTGGTACGGGGGTCATTCGGTTATCGAAAACGAGTCCACGCCCGGGGCTTTTTTCTCCTTTATGACGGCTTTATTGCTCCTTTATGAGCCCTTAAAGCGGCTAACCCGGCTCCATAACGAGATCCAGCAAGGCTTGGCCGCGGCCCGGCGGATTTTTGGGACTTTAGACACCGAGCCAGCCGTCATCTCCCCGCCCGAAGCTAAAACTTTACCCACGGTCCAAGGGGAAATAACCTTTAAGAACGTTTTTTTCAGTTACAATGAAGATCGGCCGGCTTTAAAGGGCGTTAACCTAACCGTTAAACCCGGGGAGACTTTAGCTTTAGTGGGGCCCTCGGGCGGTGGGAAAACCTCTTTAGTTAACCTCGTGCCGCGTTTCCATGACCCGAGCGCGGGGGCCACTTTATTGGACGGGGTGGATTTAAGGGAACTGGATCTGACCTGGTTACGGGATCAAATCGCTTTAGTCAGTCAAGAGGTGGTCTTATTGGACGACACGGTCCGGCACAATATCGCCTACAGCCGCTTAGAGGCCCCGGACGAGGAGATCTACGCCGCGGCCAAAGCCGCTTTGGCTTTGGACTTTGTGGAAAAACTCCCTTTGGGTTTAGAGGAAAACATTGGCGAGCGCGGGTTTAGCTTATCCGGGGGCCAAAGGCAAAGGTTAGCCATCGCCCGGGCCATCTTAAAGAACGCCCCCATTTTGATCTTAGACGAGGCCACCTCGGCTTTGGACACCGAGTCGGAAAAGCTGGTCCAAGCGGCTTTGGATAACTTAATGCGCGGGCGAACCACCTTGGTCATCGCCCATCGCTTATCGACCATCGTTAACTCCGACCGCATCGTCTTTTTAAAAGACGGGCGCATCGTCGAGGAAGGGACGCACGCGACGCTCATGGCTAAAGGCGGGGATTACCGCCGCCTTTACCAACTGCAGTTCGCCGAGAGCGACCCCAGCCCAGAGGCCAGTCAAGATAATAGTCAGCCGAATACGGCGCGGAAAGAGGGCGCATGACCGAAAGGCCGGTGGTGGAATTTTTGGAAAGCGGGGAGCCAACCTTGGCCTGGTCCTTGGAGCCGCCAGCGGCCCCGGGCAAAAGCTTTTTGGCTTTAACCTTAAACGGCCAGTTAAGGCTGTCCCCGGGCCGGATCTTGGTGGCGGCCCAGGTGACCGACCCCGAAGAGAAAACCTTACGCCTCAACGTTTTAAAAGAGATAGGCCAAAGGCGCGATTTATTGGCTAAGACCATTGACCTAGAGGAAGTCTGGGCCATTTTAGAGGGTGAGGGGCTGGAGTTTAGTTTTGAGACCTTAGCTGGCTTAGCTTTTGGCCATGACCCCGGGCCGGACGAGCTATCGGCCATCCGCCGGGCCATTTTAAGCGATGGGATCTTTTTCGCCTTTGGGCCTTTAGCCGCTAAACGCCACACCGAAGAGGAAGCGGCCCAAAAACGGCGGGTTAAGGCCAAGAAAAAGTCCCACGAGGAGTTTGTGGCCCAAGGGGGCCAGTGGCTAAAAGAAAGCGTGGAAAAGCGGGTGGCTTATGAGCCCCAGGGCGCGGCTACGGCCAAAGAGCTTTTAATCAACTTCGCGGTGAAAGAGGACGGGGCTAACGACCCCAGAACGGCTAAAGAGCTTTTAAAAGCCGCCGCCTTACCGGAAACGCCCGAAGGGGCTTATCGGGCTTTGGTGGCCATTGGGGAATTTTCGCCCCACGAGAACCTGGATATCCGGCGCTTAGGCTTGGGCCAACCCTTTACCGAGGCGGAAATGGCCGAGGCTAAACGGGTCATGAGTGAATACGCTCTTGAGCCCAACCGTCTGGATCTCACTAGCCTCCCTTTAATCACCATTGACTCGGAAGGGGCCAAAGAGTTTGACGATGGTTTGTCCTTAAAGATCGATTCTAACGGGACCTATCATTTGGGCTTGCATATCGCCGACGTCTCGGCCATTGTTAAACCCGATTCCCTTCTAGACGAGGCCGCTCGCTCGAGGGCCGCCAGCGTTTATCTTCCGGACGGTCGTTACCCCATGCTGCCCGAGGTTTTAACCGAGACCCTTTTAAGCTTAAAAATCGGCGAAATCCGCCCAGCTTTCTCTTTACTGGTGGAGCTGGACCCTTTGGGCGAACCCCTAAAATACGACTTTAAACCCTCTTTAATCCAAGTTAAAAGGCAGATGTCCTTTGACGAGGCCGATGTCCTTTTGGCTAAAGGCGACGACGCGGAGTTAGAGAGCTTAAGGCGCTTAGGGGAAATCCTTCTTCGGCGGCGCTTGGATTACGGCGGCTCTAACTTAGCCTTACCGCAACTAAAGGTTCATTTAGAGCCCGATGGGGCCATTGTTTTGGGGGTCACCGCTTGGGACACCCCGGCTCGGATCATGGTCGGGGAGATGATGGTTTTAGCCAACCATTTAGCCGCCGAGACCTTGGCCCGGGAAAAACTGGCTTGCCCTTTTCGGTACCAAGAAAAACCGCGCTCTTACCCCACCATGGACCGGGGCCAAGACCAGCCCAAAGCCGATTTAGCCCTAGCCTTAGCCACCAGGCGGCAGATCGGCCGCGGGGGGGTGGATCTTTTTCCCTCGCCCCACTGGGGCTTAGGCTTAGCCTCTTACACCCAGTTCACTTCCCCCATTAGAAGGTACGCTGACCTATTAGTGGCCCGGCAACTGCGGACCTTGGCCGACCCTAGCCTTAGCCCCTACACGGTCCAGGAGATGACCACCTTAGCCTTCGCCGCCGATGAGCTTTACCGGGACATTCGAAAGGCCCAAAACGCCCGGATTAGGTACTTTTTAAACCTCTGGTTAGCCACGCGAGTGGGTCAAGAGTTTATTGGCCTTATCTTTGAGCGCCGGGACCAAAGGACTAGGGTCTGTTTAACCGACTTCATGCTGGAACTGGACTTTTTTAAGTTGCCCCCGGAAGCTCGGCCCGGGAAAGAGGCTCGCTTTAAGCTCCTGGCCGCTGACCCCAAGGCCGTTAACCCCCGTTTTGAGTACCTGGGGCTACTCTAGGCTCCTTTTGGCTCCCGTTAAAGAGCCCCTTAAAGGTCCGCCTTACATTTAACCTTATGTCTTTTATAAGACTGACCTAAGACATATCTTGGATATATCTAGACTTATTTTAGACTCGTCTAAGACGATCCCAATAAGCCTGGCTTCACCCCTTAAATCGCCCTTCCGAACGTTTTCCGTCAATACCTAAAAAAAAGTGGTATATTAAATTCGTTGAAAGCTAAAAAGCCACCACTAGCGAAAAGGGAGCCTCCATGAGCTATTTGGCGGACCCACCTTTGGTTAAATATTTTCTGGCCGCCTTTGGCCAGGACGCCGCCCTTTTGGCTAAAGCCACGGAGACCTTAAGCCAGAGCTTTTTAGGGGGCCTTTTGGGGGAGCCGGACCATAAGTCGAACCTTAGGCCCATTGTGGAAACGACCTACTATGACCGGGAAATGGGCTCCGGGCTAGTTAAGGTTTACTTATCTTGGCCGCGCCTTTTACCGCCCGACCGCTTGGTGGAGCTGAAGCTTTTGGCCATGGATTTGGAAAGGGATTTAGCCGAGACCCTGGACGATAAGCTTAAGCGGAAGGTCAACTTGGATCCCGGGTACGTCTTTGGCGGGGGGCTAGTCCTGGCCACCGGGAAGTACGCTGGGCATCGGCTGTACTTGGGCCAAAAAATCTGGGGCGAATTGACCCTTTTTTATCGGCGGGGCTTTCAAGCCCTGCCTTGGACTTATCGCGATTACCGCGATCCTGAGATTGTGAGTTTATTAAACGAAATGCGCCAAACTTACTTAGCCGCGATTAAAGGGCCAGCCGTCAAAGCGGCTAAGACCCCTCGCCCAGACCCTAACCCAGACTATAGGGAAGACTCATGACGCGGAGCATGACCGGCTATGGCGAGGCTCGCGGCGATTGTTTAGGGCAAACCGCGACCGTGGAGATTCGCTCGGTTAACGGGCGCTACCGGGAAACCATCGCCCGCTTGCCCCAGAACCTGACCGTCTTGGAGGAGCCCTTAAAGAAAATCTTAGCCACCCAGATCCACCGGGGTCGGGTGGAATTAAAGGTCCAATTAAGCCAGGGCGAGGATTTGACCGGTTTTGGCTTTAACGCGGCCCGGGCCGAGGCGGCCTTGAATCTACTGACTAAGCTTAAAGACGAGACCGGGGTCGAGGGGCCCATCACCCTAGATCACCTTTTAGCTTTAAAGGTCTTAGACGAGTCCAGCGCCTCATCTTTGGATCTGGATAAGGCTAAACCCATCATTGAGAATCTGACCGTTTTAGCCTTAAACCAAATGGTTGACTTTCGGGCCAAAGAGGGTCAGGCTTTGGAGGAGGAGCTTTTAAACCGGATATCTTTGATGGAAGCGGGTTTAGAGCGGATTAAGGTTTTGGCCCAAGACGCGGCCGCTACGGTCTTCGCTCGACTAAAAGCCAAAATCAATGAGCTCATCCAAGAACGCCTGGATCCCGACCGCTTGGCCCAAGAGGCGGCTTTTTTAGCCGAGCGGGTGGACATCACCGAGGAGATCGTCCGGTTTGGCGGGCACTTAGTGGCTTTTCGGCGGATCTTAGGGGAAAATGGGCCCATTGGTCGGCGGTTAGAGTTCGCCTTACAGGAGCTACTCCGGGAAGCCAACACCATGGGGGCTAAATCGCCAACCGGGGCTTTGACCGATGAGGTTTTGGCCTTAAAGTCCGAAATGGAAAAAGCCCGCGAGCAAGCTCTTAATATTGAGTGATTTAGATGAAAGCCTATCTCATGGATATTGGCGAAGGCAACTACATGGCCGCGAACCAGGTCTTAGCCGTCTTAAGGCCTGGCTCCTCCCCGGGCAAAAAGTTAAGGGGCTTAGCCAAGTCAGATAACCGCCTGGTGGACGCCACTGGCGGGAAAGGCGCCAAGTCTTTGGTCGTGACCGTTTCCAACCACTTGATTCTCAGCAACCAGGACCCGGATGAGCTAGCCAAACGCTTAAACGAGATACTGGATCTTCCGGACGATCTTGTATGACAGGCTCCTTATTTGTCATCAGCGCCCCTTCGGGGTCTGGCAAATCCTCCCTTATCAAACTCCTTTTTGAAAGGGGCAACTGTCCTAGGTTGGAGTATTCCATCTCCTACACCACCCGTCCGCCGCGACCGGGGGAGGTTGATGGGCGCGACTACTTTTTCGTGGACGAGAAGACCTTTAAGAACCTCATCTCCGAGGATGGTTTTTTAGAGTGGGTCCAAGCTTATAATCACTACTACGGCACTAGCCGCGACTGGGTCAACCAAAGACTGGCCGCTGGCCAGGACGTGTTAGTGGACGTGGACGTGGCTGGGGCCAAGTCTTTACGCTCCCGCTTTCCCAAAGCCAAGCTCATCTTCATGGTGCCGCCCAGCCAACCCGAGCTCATCCGCCGGCTAACCAACCGCCGGACCGAGACCTCCGAGCAACTGGCCAGACGCTTGGCCCAATCCACCTGGGAGATCAACCAAAGGACCCACTTTGACTTTTTGGTGGTTAATGACGACCTTATCGAAGCGACCCGCGAGGTGGAAGGGTTAGTGGCCGGGCGCCCGGGCCGGAAACCCTCGGACAATAAAGAATTCTGGAAAAAGTTTTACCTCCCGGATCAACCCCAAGACCAGATAGATCAACCCCAAGACCAGCCGGATCAACCCCAAGGCCAGCCGCGACCCCAAGGCCAAATAGATAAGTGAGACCGAAAGAAACCCCGAATGACCCAGGGTTAGTGGTGGGCTTAACCCCGGTTTTAGCCGCTTTAAAAGCTAGGGGTAAGGACGCTAAAGATCTTTGGGTGGCCAAAACCCGGAAGGGAAACCCAGATCTTACGGCCATCTTAGCCCGAGCCTCGGAGCTTAAACTAAACGTAAAGTGGGTGGAGCGTAAAGACCTGGATCTAAAAACCGACCTACCCCATCAAGGGGTGGCCGCCCGCTTTCTCCCCCGACCCAGTTTATCTTTAACCGCTTTACTGGCCACCATCGACCCGAACGACCCGGCCCTTCTTTTAATCCTCGATCACTTAGAGGATCCCCATAACTTAGGGGCTCTCTGGCGGACCGCCGCCGCCTTGGGGGTTAAAGCCCTGATCGCCCCCAAAGACCGAGCCGCGACCCTTTCGACCACGGTTTATAAAGTGGCCGCCGGGGGGGCCGAGGCCCTCCCTTTAATCACGGTGGTTAACCTTAATAGGGCCATAGAGGAGCTAAAAAAGCGCGATTTTTGGGTGGTTGGGGCTGAAGGGGCCACGGGCCAAAACCTTTGGGACTTCACCTTCCCCAGGCGGACGGCTTTGCTTTTAGGCTCGGAAGGTCAAGGGGTCAGCCGTCTTTTAAAGGAAAGCGCCGATTTTTTGGTCCACATCCCCTTAACTGGGCCAGTCACCTCCTTAAACGTGTCCGCCGCCGGGGCCATCCTCATGGGGGCCTACTGTCGGGGCTTAGGGCGGCCTTAGGCTTAAACGCCAAGACCGCTGGCCCAGAAAATAGCCTTAAAAAGGGGCCGTTTTGGCGTCAAAATTTCAAATAATTAGATATAATTAGCGATTATTGATTTTTTTGTACGGTCGAAAATTTGCGGGAATTCAGGAGCGTATCCTTGAGCGGCCGCTAAACGCAACCATTTGGCGGCTTCCGCCTTATTCTCACCGACTCCTTCTCCGTGGAAATACATGAACGCAAGACTGGTTTGAGCGACATAAAGCCCCCGCTCCGCCGCCAAACGATACCATTTAACGGCTTCCGCTAGGTCTTGACCGACTCCTAAACCATTTTTATACTTAGTTCCAAGAGTTAGCTGGGCTATCGCCAACCCTCGCTCCGCCGCCAGACGATACCATTTAACGGCTTCAACTGGGTCTTTAGCGACTCCTAAGCCTTTCTCATACATAGCCCCAAGATTGTTCTGGCCTATCGCCAACCCTTGTTCCGCCGCCAAACGATGCCATTTAACGGCTTCCGCTGGATCTTTGGCGACTCCTAAGCCATCTTTATACATAGCCCCAAGATTGCTCTGGGCTATCGCCAACCCTTGTTCCGCCGCCAGACGATACCATTTAACGGCTTCCGCTGGATCTTGACCGACTCCTAAGCCTTCCTCATACATAGTTCCAAGATTGTTCTGGGCCGCCGCCAACCCCCGCTCCGCCGCCAGACGATACAAGTCGACAGCCTTGGCCAGGTCTTTAGGCGCGCCTTGGCCCTTAGCCCGCATAAAGCCAAGATTATTTTGAGCTTTACTATGCCCCTGGTTAACTGATTTCTGATACCATTCGGCGGCTTTAACGGTATCGACTGGAACTCCATCGCCCCTATGATAAGCCCTACCTACCTGATACTCCCCCACCGCGTCGCCTTTATCCGCGGCTTTTTTATACCACTCCAAAGACTTAGCGTAATCTTTGGGAAAGCCATCGCCTTCATAATAGGCTTGACCTAAGGCTAGCTGGGCCTTAATAAACCCCTTTTCCGCCGCTTTCCGATACCACAAAAGAGCTTTGGCTTTATCGACTGGGACGCCTACGCCATGGAAATACTTTAGGCCTAAGTCGTACCATTCATGAGGGCCATCCTTCTGGCTCAAAACCCCCAAAACGACCAAAAAAATAAGGCCAAGGGCAACGACCAGAATTTTCTTTTTCATGGTGAGGGGGCCTATTATAGTTTAGAAGGCATATAGTTTAGAAGGCCTGGGTCACGGAATCAGTCCCGAAAAAGGGCCATTTAGGCCAGGAAAGCCACCGCTCGCCCATTCCAACCAAAATACGCCTTTTTCGGTCTTAAAAAACTGAGACCAGGCCATCGCTATCCGGTCGCTTCAGATCGGGGCGATTAGCGTCAGATTCGAATGACTCTAACTCTTTTAGAGCCTGTAAAGTCACCTCGACCGATTGAATATTTTCCGCGGCCAAAGTTAGATAATTTAAGCCTTTCGCCAAATCTCGCTGGACGCCATCGCCATACTTATAAACCAGGCCTAATTCATATTGAGAAAATTGGTCATTTAAATCAGCGCCTTTATAAAGGTATTCCAACGCTTTAGTTACATCCTTTGGTATTTCTTCGCCTTTTATATAATAATGACCTAATATACCGCAAGCTCTAGCGATATTTTGGTCCGCCGCCAGGCGCAAATAACGCAACCCCAGCTGAAGATCTTTAGGCGCGCCTTGGCCCCGGGCGTACATTATCCCCACATTCAACCGCGAGTAAGAGTCCCCGCGATCCGCCGCCAAACGATACCATTTGAGGGCTTCCGTCAGATCCGCCTTCACTCCCAAGCCTTGGGCGTAGGCCGCCCCAAGATTGATTTGGCCCTCCAGGAGCCCGCCTTCCGCCGCTAGGCGGAACCATCTGACCGCTTCCGCTAGATCGCGACTGACCCCGTCCCCTTTAGAATACAAATCCCCCAGGTTGAATTGAGCCTCTAAGTTCCCTTGTTCCGCCGCCAGGCGATACCATTTAGCGGCTTCCTTAGAGTCTTTAGCCACCCCTTTACCCTCAAAACACTGGAGCCCATAGTATAACTGGGCTAAAGCGAAACCGCCCTCCGCCGCCAGGCGATACCATTTAGCGGCTTCGCTGAGGTCTTTAGCCACGCCTTGGCCGCTGTAATACATAGTGGCGAGGTTCGTTTGGGCGGTCGTTGAGCCCCCTTCAGCCGCCAGACGAAACAACTCCACGGCTTTGGTTAGGTCTTTAGCCACGCCTTGGCCCGACTTATACATGTCCCCTAAATTATTTTGAGCTTTAGGGTACCCCTGGTTAACGGATTTTTGATACCACCAAACGGCTTTAGCGTAATCGACCGGAACGCCCTCGCCCCTATAATAAGCCTGACCCACTTGATACTCGGCGATAGGGTCGCCACTATCCGCGGCTAATTGATACCACCTAAAAGACTCGGCGTAGTCTAGGGGAACGCCCTCGCCAGCGTAATAGGCCTCACCCAAGGCCACTTGGGCCTTTGGATGCCCCATTTCCGCGGCTTTCTGGAAAAATTCTAGAGCCTTGGCTTTATCGACCGGAACGCCCTCGCCTTCGGAATACTTTAAACCTTGGCGGTAAAAAACTTCCGGGTCAGCCGAATCCTCGACCGTCTGGCCAAAGCTGGTCGCCCCCAAGGCGCTTAAAACTATCGCCCCCAGGAAAATCGTTAATAGGGAAATCTTTAAAAGGGGTTTAATCATAATCTGGCGACTTCTTTAGAATAGGGGCCAAAAGATCAGCCCCAAAAAGGGGCCATTTTGGCCCCGTAAAGCGTTATTAAAGGTCAGGCTACCCTTGGGGCCTAGGGTGGCCTAAAATTTAGGGTTTTGGGGCCATTTTAAGGCCCTACCTAATAGGCTCTCACGCGACCTCTGGAGACTATTTTCCTTTAGTCCTAACTTTTAACGCTCGACCTAAAAATATTGATCCGCCGCGAGACGGGGCCATTTAGCGGTTTCCGCTAGCTCTTGGTCCTCTTAATCGCCAAACATTAACGCTAGCCCTAACATAATTCGCGCGTCTATAAGCCCCCGCTCCGCCGCTTGCCGAAACAATTTAACCGCCATTCCTCGGTCTTGACTGACGCCTAACCCCAAGAAATAAAGACGCCCTAAACCATACTGAGAGTAAGATTCGCCCTGTTCAGCCGCTAAACGATACCATTTGGCCGCCTCCGCGTAGTCTTGGGCCACGCCAAGGCCTTCTTCATACATTAGGCCCAGCTTCTCGCGCGCGGTCGGGACCCCCCGCTCCGCCGCTCGCCGAATCAATTGGGCCGCTTCCGCTGAGTCTGGGGTATCCCCCGCGAAATACTTGGCCCCAAGCGAGGTTTGAGCCTCAGGGTCCCCTTGTTCCGCCAGGGCGCTTAAGGCGTCTAGGCCAAAGTTGGGCGAGTCGCCCGCGGCGCGCGCCTGGGTCAGAGTGAATCGCAAGTTCCCGAGTTCCGCCCACGAAAAAACTGAAAATAGCGCGCCCAGGAAAAATATTAAAACGACTTTTTTCATTATACGACCACTTAAATCACCAAAATACGCGCGAAACGGTAAAAAATTAATAGTTTTATATCAAAAATAAAGACTTATATTTTAAAGTTGTTTTTTATAGTATTAAAGAATAAATATCGAAAGATCCTGGATCAGGGTCGAAAATGTTAGTCGCTCCACCTTTTAAACTCATCGTTTTAAACTTGCAATGGCCTCCGCCAAGCCGTGGCGAAACCCCGAAAACCAGCAGGGGTTTATCCCTATTCATCATTCAAAGGGTTTTAAGCGTCTGGCGCGCCCGAAGTCAGCGCCTTTAGGACTTTTCTTTTTGGCGGCCCCCGACCATTCTTTGGGCCTCAACGTGCCCTTGTTGAGCCGCTTGACGAAACAATTGGTCAGCTAGCTCTGGGTCTTTCTCCACCCCTTCCCCTTGGGCGACCATTAGGCCAAGTTTATAGCGGGCGTTAGGCTCGCCTTGATCGGCCGCCAGACGATACCATTTAGCGGCTTCCGCGCGATCCTGGCCCACGCCTTGGCCACTAAAGAAAAGATCGCCTAAGGCCAGACGCGCGTCCGCTCGACCGTTTTCCGCGGCCAACCGGTACCACTTGGCGGCTTCGGGCGGGTTTTTGGGGACCACCTCGCCCTTGATTAAGGTGTCGGCTAAAATGACTTGCGAGGCACTATGCCCTTTCTGGGCCGCCAGCAGAAACCACTTGGCGGCTTCTTTTTTATTTTCGGCTAGACCCTGGCCAAAGTAATACATTATCCCCAAGTTATACAAAGCCCTCTCGTCCCCATTCTCCGCCGCCCGTAAAAACCAGTTTGCGGCTTTTTTATAGTCTTGGGGAAGACCTTGGCCTTTTAAATACTTTAAACCCAGGTTAGTTTGGGCCACCGCTAACCCTTTTTCCGCCGCCAGACGAAACAGCTCCACGGCTTTGGCGGGGTTTTTAGGCGCGCCTTCGCCCTTCTCATACAAAACGCCTAAGTTGACTTCCGCTCTATCAAAGCCTTGGGCGGCGGATTTCTGGTACCATTTAAAGGCTTCGGCTTTATCAACCGGAACGCCCTCGCCCCGATCATAGGCCCGACCGACCCAAAACTCCGCTTCCGCGTCGCCCTTATCCGCGGCTTTTTGAAACCAGGCTAAAGACTGGGCGTAGTCTTGGGTCACGCCGTTCCCGTCATAATAAGCCTGGCCTAGAGCCACTTGGGCTTTAACGTCGCCCTTTTCCGCGGCTTTCTGGCGCGATTTTAGGGCTTTGGCCGGATCGGTCGAAAGGCCATCGTCTTGGAAAAACTCTATGACCCAGTTATACAGAGCCTCCAGGCGACTGGCCTCCGCGGCCCTTAAAGAAGTCGAAAACAACAGGCCAATAAAAACTAATAAAATGATTTTTTTCATTATATATCCGCCTATTATTTACGCATACAAAATAATATCGCTTAATAGCTAATTATTTATTTTTATTATATTTACCGGCGCGTAACTTTTAACCTTTAAAGAGCTTCTAAAGAAATCTATTTACGGTAATTAAGTTAGTCTTTAGAGTCATTCTGTTCGGCCATGAGGCGGTATTTGGCCGCCTTCTCGGGATTTTTGGGGACTAAATCGCCAGTCTCATACATTTCCATCAAGGCCAATTGGGCTTCTTGGTGCCCATTTTTCGCCGCCAAATGAAACCATCTAAGGCCTTCCCGTTGGTTTACCGCCACGCCTTCGCCATTAAGATACATAATCCCTAATTCGAATTGCGCGTCCTTGATCCCCTTATCAGCCGCTTGGCGGAACCATTTAGCGGCTTCCTTTTCGTCTTTGGGCGCGCCATCGCCATTGAAGATACAGTCGCCCAAAAAATACTGAGCCTCCGCGTTCCCTTGCTCCGCCGCTAAACGATACCATTTACAAGCCTCAGCGTAGTTTAGCGGACAGCCAAGACCCTCGTGATAACAGACGCCCAGTTTCATTTGCGAGAGCGCGTCCCCCGCCTCCGCCGCTTGACGAAACCATTTAGCGGCTTTCTTCGGGTTTTGGGGCGCGCCTTCGCCTCTCCAATACATATTCCCCAGATTAAATTTCGCGTGGACATGCCCTTTTTCCGCCGCTTTAAGAAACCACTTAAAGGCTTCTTGAGGATCTTTTTTGACCCCTTCGCCAAAGAGGAAACAGGCCCCCAACTGAAATAACGCGTCAGGGTCTCCGATCTCAGCCGCTTGACGAATCCATTTAAGTCCTTCGATTTCATTTCCCTCAACGCCCTGGCCCTGGAAAAACATGACGCCAAGGCCTAATTGGGCCTCAGAGAGCCCCGCCTCGGCCGCGAGACGGAACCATTTTAAGGCTTCCTTTTCATCTTGGGCCACGCCTTCGCCCCGCGCGTACATTAAGCCGACGTTATATTGCGCTTCCGCGTACCCTTGCTCGGCCGCGAGACGAAACCATTTGAAGGCTTCCTTTTCATCTGGGGCCACGACTTCGCCCCGCGAATACATTACGCCGACGTTATGTTGCGCTACCGCGTTCCCTCGCTCGGCCGCGAGACGAAACCATTTATAGGCTTCCTTTTTGTTTGGCTTAAGCCATTGGCCCTCGTAATACACTTCGCCAAGTCGAACTTCAGCTTCCACTACGCCCTGTTCCGCCGCGTTCCGCAACAGTTTCAGCGCTTCCTTAACGTCCGCCTCCACCCCCTCGCCCAGAAGATATAAAACGCCTAACTCATATTCCGCGTCCGCGATTCCGCCCTCGATCGCCAGACGCAACCATTTAACGGCTTCTAGAGGGTCTGCCGCCTCAATTTCGCCATAAGCGATCATCGACCCTAAGTAGTATTGAGCCAGAGGCTCTCCCTGCTCCGCCGCGAAGCGAAACCAGCGGGCGGCTTTAACCAAGTCTCGTTCTGGCCCTTTTTGATCGTACATCAGGCCTAGATTAAATTGAGCCTCCGGGTGCCCTTTTTCCGCGGCTTTCAATAAGCAATTAAAGGCCTGGTCGTCATCTTTGGGAACGCCTTCGCCTGAAGAATACTTTTCAGCCAATTGGAACAGAGCCTCGGCCTCAGCCGAAACCGGGGCTTTTTCGTCCACCCCCGCCGCCTTTAGAGGAACCGCGAACATTAAACCAATAACAACCAAGAGAAATATCAATTCCACGAAAAGCCACCTGCAATTTGTTATCAAAGAATAATCTTTTTTTATGTTACTTTATAGTTTTAATCACTGACAATCGCGCGAATTTCGCCATAAAGGTCTTTTAAAACCCTATTTTAAACGATTACGCTAGTCCTTGACGCCCGCTTGTTCAGCCAAGCTCCGCCATTTGGCTCCTTCCGCCGGATCTTTAGCCACGCCCAACCCCTCTTCGTACATCACCGCCAGAGCCAGTTGGGCTTTAGGGTGGCCCTTACCCGCGGCCAAAAGAAACCATTTAAGGGCTTCCTTATAATCCACGGCTAGGCCCTCGCCATTAGCCAACATGGCCCCCAGATGGAATTGGGCGTCAGGGTCCCCTTCTTTGGCCACCAAGCGGAACCATTTAGCGGCTTCCTTATAGTCTTTAGGGCCCCCCTCGCCATTAAAACGCATGGCCCCTAAGTTGTATTGCGCGTCCACATTCCCGTCATTGGCCGCGAGCGATAACCATTTAATGGCTTCCGCGAAATCTTGGGCCACGCCATCCCCATTGGCGAGAGCGGCGCCTAAAGAACCTCTCGCTAGCGAGTCGCCGTCCTCAGCCGCCAGACGAAACCATTTAACGGCTTCCTTATGATCGAGCGCGACCCCAAGGCCCTCGTAATACATATCGCCCAGTAACGTTTGGGCCTCAGAGAGGCCTTGGGCCGCCGCCTGGCTAATCCATTTAGCCGCCTCTTTAGGGTCTTTGGCCACGCCTTGCCCTTCAAGATAAAGTAAACCCAAATTGTATTGAGACTCTACATTCCCTTTCTCAGCCGCCTCCCGAAACAATTTCGCGGCTTCCGCTGGATCCTTTTCCAAGCCCACGCCCAAAAAGCGCATCACCCCCAAGCCAAATCGCGCCTCCGGGCGCTTCCAATCCGAGGCGAGCAAAAACCATTTAGCCGCCTCCTCATAATTAAGGTCCACCCCTACGCCGCCAAAGTACATTTCGCCTAAGCGCGTTTGGGCGTCTAGGTCGCCGTCTTCCGCCGCTAGACGAAACCAACGGACCGCTTCCTTAGGGTCCTCCGCCACGCCTTCGCCGTATAAATACATTAGGCCTAACTCATATCGCGCTGGCGTGTCCCCGCTCTCGGCCGCCAGAAGGAACCATTTAACCGCTTCTTGGGGATCCGCCGCCACCCCCTCGCCCTCGACCAGCGTCATTCCAAAATTGTATTGCCCAGCCAGATCGCCCAGCTCCGCCGCTAAGCGATACCATTTAGCGGCTTCGGCTAAGTTTTGGCCCGGCCCCTCTTGGTCATAAATAAGGCCTATTCCCACGTGGGCTCTAGGATGACCTTGGGCCACGGCCTTTTTATACCACTTTAAGGCTTCGTCATTATTGGCCGGAACGCCTTCGCCGTTAAAGTAAGCTTCGCCCACCCGGAACTGGGCCTCCGCGTCGCCTTGATCCGCGGCTTTTTGAAACCACTCCAAAGACTTGGCGTAGTTAAGGACCACCCCCTCGCTATCGTAGTAAGCTTGGCCTAAAGCCACTTGGGCCTTAACGTGCCCTTTTTCCGCGGCTTTCCGGTACCACTCGAGGGCCTTGGCTTTATCGCCTGGGCCGCCTTCAGCTTTAGAATACTGTAAACCCAAATTGTACTGCGCCTCAACGTCTCCCGCCGCCGCGGTTTTCTCGTCCACTTCCGCGGCCCATAATGAGGTTGAGAACATTAGGCCAATGAAAATTAAGAGGAATATTTTCTTCATCATATTAACACCAAACGCTATTTATGTTTATAAAACAATAATATTTTATTGTTTCTATTGAAGCCAGTTACGCCCGGCCCAAAAAGACTGGCCCGAACCATTGAGCCTTGATAATAACCTCTATTCGCTTGATCTCCCCAAGTTCCCATCGACGCGGGACGCTCCCAAACGCCAAAAACCCTTAGCTAATAAGCGGAAATTGATTTTTATAGGAATTCGATTATCTTTTAAGAGGCTTTAGGCGCCCTGTTTCATATAGTTTAGCACATTTAACCAGCTCTAAAAAGACGAGCGCGGAAGAGCCGCATACCTAAACGCCAAGCTTAAAAGGCGTCTATTTCCAGAAAATAACGAAACTAAGAGTCACTAGCGATAACTACTTGACAAATATGAGGAAGAGTTGTTTAATAAAAAATATTTCGTTTATCCCAGTGTTGTTATCTAGGCTCCGACTAGAACGCGTTGGTTAAAGATATTTTTAAGGCCGCAGACGGTCTTTGGGCCAATGATTTTATGTCAGAAAATACTCAAGAAAACATTCAAAACATTCAAGATATCATTGGCCAAGTGGATATATTTTTTGAAAATTTAAGTGAATATCGCCAAAAATTATTTTCTGACAATATCACACGATCAGAAAAATTTTTTAGTGAATCAAAAGAATACAATCAACAATTTATACAACCTAATATAGCGAAAATAGATAGTTTTTTAAAAGAATATAGTTTTTTATTTAGCGTAACTCACCAAACCAACCAGATTCTTGAACGCGCTTTAGCTCCAAGATTTTCTGTGTTTAATTATTTTTCATCTGACGAGATGGTGATATCATACATCATCTCAGATTTATTAAACCCAAACGGCTCTCATGGTCAAGGAATATTGTTTTTAGAATTATTTATTAATATTTTAAACAATGAATTGTCTAAACTAGACAATAACAATGATAAACTCTTATCCATTAACGATTTGGACAAAACCGCGGTCGCGACTGAAGAAGCCACCTATACCCTCTCGAACAGTCAAAGGCGCGTTGATATAACCTTAAAAAACACCGACTGGGCTATAGGAATTGAGAATAAACCCTGGACCTGGGAGCAACCAGACCAGCTAAAAGATTACCGGACCCACTTGGAAAGGGCTTATCCTAATCGCCCTTGCCACATTATCTTTTTGTCCGGTAGTTGCGCTAAAGCCACCACTGACCGCGAACGCGCGCTAACAATCCACCTGGGCTATCGCTGGTCACCAGAAATTTGTGGTTTAGACACTGAGCGAGTTCACCTAAATCACTGGTTAAAGGAGTGCCATAATACCTGTAAAGTTGAAAAAATACGTGTTTTTTTAGACGATTTTATCAATTGGATCGATAGATCTTTTCAGTATTATTCAGACAATTTAGCTCATGGTGCGGTATATGCAAGCTAGCGATGTTATATTCGATCATTTAATTGAAGATAGCGTTGATAACGATGATAATTTAAAGATGTTTTTAGATCTTTATGATAATTATTATTCTTATTACCGCAGTTTATGTTGTGAGTTTCATGATAAAGTTCTTTTTAACAGCGCAAAAAATATAATTACAGACTATAACAATAAGAATAGTAAAAATTTAACAATTTTCAATCTTGATAATCATGGAGATCCTTATCCTCAATGGCGTCAATTTTATATTAAAGATGAAAATTCATGGCTTAAAGACATATTTATATCTTTATTAAGCGATAAATATGATTTTAAATCTATGTATTACACTATTCAACTTGGCCCTAATTTACAATTAACAGAAGAAGGTCAGTCTTTTTTAAGAGATAATTCTCCTCTTTTGTATCCAAATGTTAGCGCTAAATTCGCTAATTATGTATTTACCAATAAGCCGCAAAGTTTTTGGGACGCGAGTATTCGTCTGGCGATAATAAAAGATGTCGCTACTTTCAGAAAAACTCAAAATGTCGATAACTGTGATGGATGCAAAATCTATACTTCCATTATCCCTGTTATACTAGATCTTATTTATAAATTAGTGGAAGATAAAACTAAGTATATTATCGAAAACCCTGAATCAGCTTCTTAACGCCCCCTTAACCTAGCCTCTGGCCCTAAAGGCTAACTTCAGGCCCCAACTTTTCGCCAACCTCTATGGGCGCGGTCTCGCTTTAATTATCTTTCTAATCTTTCGGCCTGGCCGCTCTTATGGGGCGGCTTTTTTTCTTTTAAAATTCGGTCACTCCCTTACCCTGGCCCTACGGTTTAACGGCAACCATATCGTTCTGGCTATACCTTTCGGTTTGCCGCCTGGTTCTTGAGCCGCCCTAGAAGATAACTGTTGAAAGCAGACGGCGCAAGTCCGTTCAGCGGCCAATAGCCCCCAAATCCTTGATAACCACCCAAAACCCTTCCTTGTCCCTGGAAAGGCTCAGAGATGTCGGTTTTCCCGCGTTTTTACGTCTATTAACCCGACAATCCGCCGCCACCAAAGTGTCTTCCCTTTGTTAAACGACAATCACCCAGGGCTATATCGCTTGGAGCGTCCCAAAAGCGTCCCAGAACTATACCCCCATACAGACGAGGTTCAACGGCGCTGTTTTCCCCCTGGCCCATATTGTTCAGCGCCTGGCCACCCTAGCGGTAGTGGTGGGACGGACCCAGCCCCATTTATAAGCGAATCCCCAGGGGGTGGTTGGGGTAACGACCTAAGGCGAACCACTCAAAAAGCCTCCAACCCCTCTTTATCGCTCTATAAACTCTAAAAAATCTCTAAAAAACAGTTTAGTGTTTCAATGAACTCCAAATATATCGTAAACTTCAGCGAAAATCGCCCAGTATTTTAACGGGACCTGCCCTTAAACCTATTAAAATAGTTGTTGCGGGCGAAAAAATCACCCATTACGGGTGATTAGAAAAAGAATTCAAACTGATATTATTTTCTCGCGAAACACCGATTTTATGGATTTTTGGTTGATTCTGGAACAAAAAAGTCAAAGCCAATCTGACCTATTTGGCTCTGGCCTTTACAAGGTGGCTCGCTGTATTGAGCCGCTGAAGTGGGCGTGTCACCCGGGTTGGTGGCTCGCGAACGTTCTGGATCATCAAGCTAGACAAAATGGAGGGGTCAAGAGGAGTAAATTTAGGCGTATCATTATATAGATAGCGTATTGTATATCATATAGCTATGCCATAATTTATGAGTAAATGTTTTGAGATTGATAAATAAATAAGTTTAAGGCGCCCCAAATATGCATTTTAACAACGCGGCCAGGTCGCGAGCCAATGGCTATCACCGGTTTTTAGCATTATTTTTACTGGGTTTTTTAGCGATAACCGCCAGGGTAAATCAAGCCCAAGCTGAGGGTTTTTCTCTCTATGATTATGGGGCTCGAGGGTCATCCTTGGGCGGGGCGATGATGGCTCGTAAACCTGACCCCTCAGCGGTGGCCCATAACCCGGCGTTAATCACCCAACTGCCAGGCTCAACGATTATGGCCGGATTCACGGCTATTGGTATCTCGGGCGACATTTTGTGGAGCGAGGGCGGACGGTCCGGGCGAACTAGCGTCCATCACTCGATCTACACCATTCCGCACGCCTATTTCACTCGTCAATTGAGTCAAGACTGGTTTTTGGGTATTGGCGAGTTCAGTCGTTTTGGCTTAGGCAACGAGTACCCCAGCGATTGGCCAGGCCGGTTCAACGTTTACGAGGTCTATCTTCTAAGCGCCTCTCTGAACCCGGTTATCGCCTATAAAGCGACTGATAAGCTTTCCCTGGCCGCTGGGGTGGAACTCCTTTACGCCTCTTTATCTATGAAAAACCGGATATCTCTCGTCCCAGGAGTGGCCGAGGTGGACGCGCGCATTGAGAAAGCCGATGACCTCGGGATAGGCTTTAATCTGGCGGCCCATTACCGTTTTAATGACCAGTGGTCCATCGGCCTCCACTACCGCTCCCCGGTCAGAATTGAGGCTAAAGGGAAGATGTATTTTAGTTACCTCGGCCCGGACATTTCCCAAATAACGGATTCCTACGCGGCCAGGTTTAAAGACGGGATAGTTAAGGGAACGGTCACCTTGCCGGAGTCGATCGCTTTAGGGGTAGCCTACAACTTGTCTGAAAAGACCTCCCTGGAGCTTGGGCTCACTTGGACTAGGTGGAGCCGTTATCAGTCTTTAAATTTTGAGTTGCCTGGGAACCTTCCCCCGTCCATTAACCCGAAACATTGGCAAGACACTTGGCGGGTGACTTTTGGCGTGGAAAGAGTTTTAAACGACTGGCTCGATCTTCGGGTGGGCTTCAATTGGACTGAATCGCCCATGACGACCAATAACGCCGATTACACCGTGCCGACCAATGATCGTCTGACTTACACCTTAGGCCTTGGCTTTCATAACGATAGTTTTAGCCTGGATGTGGCCTATATCCTGGTGGACTGCCGCTCGCGGAGTTTTAATTCTAGCCCACTACCCAACGGCAATGGAACGCTTAAGTCCAAAAGCCAAAGTTATATGGCCCATGAGGGAGCTTTAAGTTTGACCTATCATTTTTAATTTAGCCTTAAATATAAAAACAACAAAATACATGAGCATTTAAGTGTATTTACAGTCAGAAAATAGTAATTCATATTTTGCTAGACTTATATCAATTATTATAATATGTAATATTGTAGTTATATCTATATATCTGCCAAGATTTTTTACATTTGTTGATTTAAAAATAGTTGTAACCGCAATTTTATCAATCTTATTGATTAGCTATGTTGATATTAAAATTCTGTTATTAGCGGATAAAATCAGCCAGAAAAATGGAGACTCCCTTTATTATCGGGCTGGCAATTTAGGCGTTCTGTCTTCAATAGTTATTATTTTTTATCTACAAGCGCCTATATTTATTACTGAATTTAAATTTAACGAAATTGTAAAATTAATTGCTTTATATATTTTTAGCATAATATATATTTTTATTATAATATTATTTTTAAAAAATAGAAAATATATTCCGCTATATATTAGTAACGCCTTAAATATTATTAATATTTTTTCATGCGTAATCCATGACAATATAATATTATTTTACCTTTTAAATACCGTATCAATTATTACTTGCGTTGTTTACAGAGAATATAAACAATCAGTTTTATTTTTAATAATAATAAATATTTGTATTTTAAGTTTATATTTTCTTTCAATAATAACATTTAATAATGAAATCTTTTTCGTTAAATACGGAATATTTAACTATATCGCGATTATCATTCTGACGCTGGCCAAATTCCTAGCGGACAAGAAGAATCGGGTGGAACTGGCGGAAGCCACCCTTAACGCTTTAATGAGCTCCACCCCCAACTTAATCGTTATCGTGGATGAGCTCAACCGGATAACTCATATCAGTAAACCCATGGCGGATTTAGCCCATATCGAGCGACATGAGATGAGTATTGGGCGGCCCATTATCGACTTATTCCGAGAAATGGAGATGAAGCTCATGATTAGCGACATCATCTCCTCTTCGGTCGCCTTTAACGACATCCGCCTATTGAACCTAGGGGGCGGCGCCCCTAGGCACTTTAAAATCATTTCCGAAAGGTTAAAGGGCGCGACTAAAGGCCGGTTTATCGATTTAAATAACGTTAGCCAGATAATGGAAGCCAAACTGGAGGCGGAAAAATCCAATCAAGCCAAAAGTATTTTCTTGGCCCGGATGTCCCACGAGATCCGGACGCCCATGAATTCCATATTAGGCATGACCGATTTGATTTTAAGAACGGACTTAGCCCCTAAAGTTAGGGAAAACGCCCTCGTGGTCAAACAGGCTGGTTTAAATTTATTGTCCCTTATAAACGATATTTTGGATATCTCAAAAATAGAATCAGGGAAATTTGAAGTTATCGAAGAAAATTATGAGTTTATCCCGTTTTTAAAGGATATAATTGATGTAATAAACGTTAAAGTAGCTGAGAAACATCTTGTTTTAAATACATACATAAATAATATGATTCCCAGCGTTTTAAAAGGAAGTCCGGTTCACATAAGACAAATAACCATAAATTTACTTAGTAACGCCATAAAATACACACATAAAGGTTATATTAACCTATATATTGACTACGTTAAAATAAACAAAGATTTAATAAATTTACGAATTAATGTTACAGACACTGGAATTGGCATTTCCAAAGAAGATTTAAAAAATATATTTACGGAATTCACTCAATTCGATCAACAGGCCAATAGGGGGATAGAAGGCACGGGCTTAGGATTATCCATTGTGAAGAATTTGACCCAAGCTTTAGGGGGCCTCATAACCGTAGATAGCGTTTATGGAGCCGGGAGTGATTTTAAAGTCACTATACCTCAAAAAATAGTTAATAACGCTCCAATAGCGATATTGACAAACGAAAATTATATTAAAGTATTAATTTACGAATTAAACACTGAAGTTACTAAATCTATCACTTATATTTTAGATAATTTAAAAGTTGAATATACGTTTATAAATACAGCGAGCAATTTATTTAACGCAATAGAAGTTAATACTTATGATTATATATTTATTAATTACAAAGCATATCAAATACTTGAGCATATAATTAATGATAATTACTCAGCGATGAATATTATTGTCATGACAGATATTAATAGTCAAGTGAAAAATTATGACCTAATGGTTACCTTACCATTAACGCCTGATAAAGTGGCGGATATTTTAAATAATGTCAAAACAGAGCCTATAGATGACCAGGCTATTGAATTATACAATACTTTTACCGCGCCCGAGGCGGTGATTATGGTGGTCGATGACCTCTTTTCCAATTTAATGGTCGCCGAAGGACTCCTGGAACCTTATGAATGCGAGGTGGTTCTTTGCCAAAGCGGCTTGGAGGCCATTAAGTCGCTGGAAGAGAGAAAATTTGATCTTATCTTAATGGACCATATGATGCCCGGAATGGATGGCATAGAGGCCACCGGTCGAATCCGGGCGATGGAGGACGCGGAGTTAAGCCAAACGCCCATCATCGCTTTAACCGCCAACGCGGTTTACGGAATGCAAGAGAAATTTATTCAAGCCGGATTTAATGATTTTTTAGCTAAACCCATTGATTTATCGAAGCTAGATATTATATTAAGGAAATGGTTAAAAAAAATTAAGTTTAGTTCAAATTAAACTTAATTTTTATATACTATAATAATTAAATAATAAATAAAATATGATATATAATAATAAAAAACATATGTTTATTATAAATCCAGTGTCGTTGAATAGAGAAAGCAATATTAACAATTTTATAAATATGTTAATAAGTCATTTTAAAGGTAATGAATCAAATTTATCTATCTATATTTCCAAATATCCGCGGGACGCCATTTCCGCGATCCAGAAACGCGCCGCCACCCTTCCGCCGGGGCAAGGTCTTAGAGTTTACGCGGTCGGGGGCGATGGAATCCTCTTTGATTGCTTAAACGGGGTGGTGGGTCTAAACGACGTGGAGCTGGGGGCCATTCCCTATGGTAATTCCAATGATTTTATCCGGTCTTTTGGCGAGGGGTTATTAGAGCGATTTCGCGATATTGAAAAACAAATTAATGGCGATTCCCTCCTGACCGATGTCATCTATTGTGGCAATAACTATGTGCTAAATTGCTGTTCTGTCGGGATGGAATCTTATGCTATTTTAAAATTTTTGGATATTAAAAGTCAATATAGCAACGTTATTGAAAAATTTCCAAGGCCTATAGCCCGATTTCTTTATAATTTAGGTTTCTTTTTAAGCGGTATATTATCTATTAAAAACAAAACTATTATTAATCAATATTATCAAATAACAATTGATAACCATGATTTGAGCGGTCAATACGGGATGATCAACATCGCCAATGGGTCTTGCTATGGCGGGGATAAATGCTCCACCCCTTTCGCCGCCCCTAACGATGGCTATTTAGACATTGTATTGTTTAAAAGCACTGATATCTTTGAGTTTATTAGTAAAGGCTTAGATTATCTATATGGTAAATTTTTTAAATATCCTGAATTAATTTCATATTACCGGTTTAAAGAGGCGACGGTTAGATCTGAACTACCGTTAGTACTACAGCTTGATGGCGAAGTTTTTATTGACACTAATATTTCAGTTAAAATTATTCCCCAAGCTATTAAATTTATTACGGTTAATGGTTATCAATTCAAAAAAAGGATTGTCGCCCATTATGATGAAAATCGTATAAAAACTGTCAATCAGGAATTTATTGGAAAATAATAATTAATTATAACTAACTATGGAAAACACAACTACCATTCACGAGGCTAGCTGGCTAAATATAGCCGAAGGCGTCAAAAGAGTCGGCGGCTCCCAAAAGCGGTATCTGTTGGTTTTAGCGGCTTTCCTCAAAGATTTGGATTCCAGTTGGCCAATCTCCGCCGCGGAGCTTGATCTAGCGTCTTTACCTAATTGGACCACCATGGCTCACGGCCTTAAGACCGCCTTAAGGAATATCGGCTGCGATAGTTTAGCCAACGAGGCTCTGGCCTTAGAGGAGTTCGGTCGCGCGGGCGATTTGGCCAATTTTAAGGGCCAGCTCCCTTTGTTTCGGAAAAACTTGGCTGACCTAAAGACCCAAGTCCAAACGCTGACTAAAAACGCCGCGGCTGATGCGGCCCTTGGGGCCCAAGAAGTCGATCCCATGGCCGTTAAGGCCCTTAACCGCTTAAAGGCGGGGCTATTAAGCAAAAGTCTCGACGATATTGACGCGGCTTTAGCGGCGCTTCAGGACCTTTCTCTGCCTTTAAGCGCCCGAAAGTCTATCAACGATATCGCCGATTACGTTTTAACGGCTGATTTTTCCTCAGCCGAAAGAATCGCTTGCGACCTATTGAAGGGGTCTATAAAGTGATAAAGGATCTCCCCAACTTTAGACCGTTGTAGCGTCTCGCGCTCAGGTTAGCGATAAGGTCTAGCCAATTTTGGCCAGAATCTTATAGCCAACATAATTGAGTAGCGCGCCTTGGCGAAACGTTAGCTACTAGGCGATGCGTAATAACTACCCCGTTTGTGGAACAGAAAACTTTAGTAAAAAATTGAGCGAAGGATAAACCCTAGGGACTTTTATGGCGCGCCCAAGACAAAATGATATCGTTTACTTCTCCGGTCGGCTTAAAGCGAGGCTGAAAGAAGCCCTTTCCGCTCGGACCGCGCTTATTGAGGCCCCTAGCGGCTATGGCAAAACGACCGCCGCGCAAATTTATATGCGAGAGAGATTACCGGAAGGCGCGATCTGGACGCGCCATGTGGCCTCGGAAGAATCCCCCCGAGCGGCTTGGCGGCGTTTTTGTCAGTCTCTGCAAACCATTGACGCGACCAATGGGGAAAAGCTATTGACCTTGGGCCCGCCCGATGAGGATAGCGCCGGCGACGCGGCCGCGCTTTTGCGGGGGCTGCGCTCAACTGAGCCCGCTTGGTTAGCCATAGACGATTTTCACCATTTGGCCCCCATCGCCCCGATGTCCGTTTGGAAAGCCCTTTTAGAGCGTGACTTTCCTTTTCCGCGGGTGATAATCGTCACCCGTCCCTTAAAGAAAAGCGTCATGCCTTATGAGAAGGCGGGTTATGTCCGCCTAACCGTGGGCGACTTAAGGTTAACCAAAGAAGAGTCCCTAGAGTATTTCACCAAGATCGGGCTCAGCCTTAATCATCATGAGTTGGATGAGCTCCACCGCCTGGCTGGCGGGTGGATAATCGCCCTATCCCTCTACTCGCGCCACTGGCGCGAAAAGGGGAACCTCGCGCCCTACAATGGCCGAGGGCCCAAAGGAGGGTCACCAGTCGGCTCCTCGATATCCGCCTTAGAGGGTCTATTAAGGGAAATTGTCTGGGATGATCTCGACGAGGCGGGCCGGGATTTTTTGATCCGCCTTTCGCCGTTTGAGGCTTTTTCTTTAAAACAGGCCTCATTTATCCTGGGCGGCGCGACCCCGCCCCAGAACGTTTTGGAGACCTTAACCGGTAGCGCTTTATCCCGTTATGATCCCACCTCGGGCCTCTACTACCCGCACAGCGCTCTACTCGAGTTTGTGCGAGCCATCTTTGGTGGGCTACCGGAAAGCGCCCGCCGCCAGATCCTGCGCGTCGCCGGGGATTGGAGCGCTGGCCAGAAAGAAAGGGAAGCGGCGGCCGCCTTTTATTACCGGTCAAGGGATTTTGAGAAATTGATGTCCTTGGATTTTTATGGCGCGGATGATAACCGCTGGTTGGATATGCCTGGTCTGGACTATCCCGAAGCCTTAAAGGATATCGCCGCCAATTGCGATAAGTCCATGAAAGCGCGCCATCCTTTAGCGGCCATCCGCTTGGCCTTTGAGTTGTTTGGCCACGGTTTAGGTCAGGAGTTCGCCGCCTTAAAGAATGAAATGAGCGAGATCGTGGAAAATTCGCTTTCTTTGGATGTTTCTGAGGAGGAGAGAAATTACCTGCGCGGGGAACTCCTTCTTTTAGAATCGTTCACCCGGTTTAACAACATCTCGGAAATGGGCGGGCTCATGCGCCGCTCCGCCGAGCTGACTGGTTATAAAACCGTTTTGGTGACTTCGGACAACTCTTGGACTTTTTCGTGCCCCTCGGTTCTTTTAATTTTTCATAGCGTCACCGGGCGGCTCAATGGCGAACTGGAGGATATGCGGACCTATTGCCCGTATTACACCGCCATGAGTAACGGGCATGGGGCCGGCGGCCCCGAGCTAATGGAGGCTGAGGCTCATTTTTACCGCGGCGATTTGGAGTTAGCCGGGATTCACTGTCGGAAAGCCCGTCATGAGGCCGCCGCCCGCGGTCAAGCCAGCGTTTTAATTGGCTCCGCCCTGCTAGCTGGGCGGTTAGCCATCATAACGGGCGATAGCTTAGCTTTGACCGCCTCCTTAGATGACTTAAACCTTTTAAACTCGGTCTTTCCCGTCAACTCCAACCGGTATGAGGTGGATTTGGCTCAAAGCTATCTTTTAGGCCTATTGGGCCGACCTGAGTCCATGATCGCTTGGTTAAGGGAAGCCACGCCTGGGTCATTCACCAAACGCATCTTTATCCAGGCCGCGCCCTTCGCTGATCTCTGTCGAGCCACTTACCTCAATTTAAAAGGCGAGTCCGAGACCCTCTTGGGCGAGAGCGGGGCCGTTATTAGCTTAGCTGAGGCTCTCCGTTATCCCCTGGCCCAAATTCACGCCCTAGTCCATATCGCCGCGGCCTGGCATAAAATCGGTCAACGTCAAAAAGCCTTGGAGGCCTTGCGCGAGGCTTTGGATTTGGCCACCCCGGATTTACTGGTTTTACCCTTTGTGGAAAACCACCGCTTAATTAGCCCCTTACTGGAAGAGGTCTTTCACCGGGCTCCCACCAATTTCTCCAATTTAATTAAATCCTTGGCCGCGCGGTGGACCATGGGAGCCCAGAAGATCGCCTCGCGACTTTTCTCGTCCATCGAGTATTTAGGCCTATCCGCCAGAGAGCTGGAGGTGGCTAGTTTAGCCATTGAAGGGCTCATCATCGCGGAAATCTCCTCCAAGCTCCATATCAGCCAAAACACGGTCAAAACTCACTTAAAAACCATCTACCGGAAGACCGGAGTCTCTTCCAGGCGCGGTTTAAAAAATAAATTGGGGGCCCTAAACCGACCAGTCGCCCTGGCCGTGAGCTAAATAACGATCTAAGCGCTAAGCGCTTATTAAAGATATTGGATAAAACTATATTAATTTATATATTAAGTAATGTATTAACCACAGCGTAAAGTTAATGATTTAAAGAAGGTCAAGCATGGCCCAGGATAATAAACGTCAGTTAATCATGCTCGTGGATGATAGCCGGACCAACCTTCTGACGGGCAAAACGGCC
This sequence comes from Deltaproteobacteria bacterium, assembly GCA_031273455.1. Classification (GTDB taxonomy): domain Bacteria; phylum Desulfobacterota; class Desulfarculia; order Adiutricales; family Adiutricaceae; genus JAIROO01. The sequence goes on from JAISRZ010000069.1 coordinate 49,485, forward strand.
CTTTCGGAAGACTACACCGTCATGACCATCCCCTCGGGGGCCAAAATGTTTGAGGCTTTGGAATGGCGGAAACCGGATCTGATCCTTCTGGACGTTGATATGCCGGAAATGAACGGGTTTGAGGCCATTAAAATCTTGAAAAGCCGCCAAGAGACCGAGGATATCCCGGTCATTTTCCTAACCGCCTTGACCGAGGCTGACAATGAGCTGGAGGGATTGCAACTAGGGGCGGTCGATTATGTGACCAAGCCATTTTCGCGGTCGCTTCTAAAACAAAGAATAACGCTCCATCTCATGCTCAAGGACCAGAAGCTAAAACTTCAGGAATTTAACGATAATTTACAGGATATGGTCAAGGAAAAGACCAAAACTATAGTTAAATTAAAGAATAAAATTATCACCGCGATGGCGGAAATGGTGGAGGGTCGGGATGGTATAACCGGCAATCATATAGAAAACACTCAATATTATTTAAAAATAATGTTAACCGCGGTCAAAGCGGACGCGCGATTCGCCGCGGACGCGCTGGATTGGGATATTGAGGCCCTGACCCAATCATCGCAACTTCATGACGTGGGTAAGATTTCCATTAGGGACACAATTTTAAAAAAACCTGGGAAATTGACCGACGAGGAATTTCTGGAAATGAAAGAGCATGTCTCCATAGGCGTTGGTTTTATCGAAAAAATGGATGATGGGGATGAAGATAACTATTTTTTAATGTACGCCAAAATATTCGCCGCCTACCACCATGAGAAATGGGATGGCTCAGGTTATCCCCAAGGTTTAGCCGGCGAAAATATTCCTCTTTTAGGCCGAGTCATGGCCATCGCCGATGTCTACGACGCTCTGACCTCGGTTAGGCCATATAAGAAACGCTTTAGCCACGAGGACGCGGTCAAAATTATCGTTGAAGGTCAAGGGAGCCATTTTGACCCCCGCCTAGTGGAACTGTTCACGCGGGTCGCGGACTCATTTAAAGATAATTTATAACCAATAAGGCGATAGATCAATTTCTTAAACCGGGTCAGGTCGATATGGCCGATCCGCTGGAAGTCAAAAAAGGAGCCGCGGCTATAAATTTTACCCCAAACCCTAAAACGATAAAAATGACCTAATAGAAGCGAAAAAGGGACAATTAGATTTATGTATAAGTTTTCCAATGATAGAAAAAAATTGTTAACTAAAATTAATATTATTGCAATATTTTTTCTATTATCTATAGCTACAATACTATTGCTTACTATATATACGCGCAATCTACTAAATACCTACATGACTGCGGAGTCCCATTACATAATAGAACGATTGAAAGCGGTTAGTTTAAGCGCCTCCACCTTTGTTAACGCTGATGAGCTGGAAAAATTTCAAACTATTGAAGATATGAAACTTGAGTCATATCAAGATATAAAGAAAAAATTATATTATTTTTCAAAACAAGTAGATGTATTTTATGTATATTATATGCGAATAATTGATGGAAAAATACAATATATAATAGACAATGATTACGATGAAAAAACCCGAGTTGGCCTGGACACCCCCTTAACCGACATCGCGATTGAAGAGGGCGCCGATGACGCTTATCTAACGGGTGAAGTGAATTGCGAGGACATCGGCTCGTACACCGAGGGTTGGGAAGGGTTAATGTCGGCTTACGCCCCAGTTTTCAACTCCCAAGGAAAAATCGTCGGGGTCGTGGGCGTGGACATCAAGGACGCGGAAATAATGGACTCCCGCCTAAAAATGTCCAGGCTTACGGGAATAGAAATATTTTCGGTCATTTTGGTTATGGTCAGTGGAACGATTTGCCTTATGGGCTTTAAGAACGCCGCTAAAAGAGCGGAGGCCTCCAACCAGAGCAAGTCCACTTTTTTAGCCATGATCAGCCATGAGATTAGAACGCCCATGAACGCGATTATTGGGCTAAGCGAACTGACGCAACGGGAATATGGCAAGCCCAAAGGGTTGGAGTATATCAGCGGCATAAAAAACGCTGGCGCGGGTTTGCTGGCTATTATCAACGATATCCTAGATTTTTCCAAGTTTGAGTCGGGCAACCTGACGATAAACATAGCTCCTTATAATATATCTTCATTGTTAAATGACGTTTTAACAGTTATTAAAGTTAAAATGTCCGAAAAATCGCTGAAATTAATTTTAGATATATCGCCTAAGATTCCGAGCGTCCTTTTTGGCGACGCCGGACGCATAAAACAAATACTCCTCAATCTATTGGGCAACTCCGTCAAATACACGGAAAATGGTTTTATCAAATTTTCCGCGTCTTGTGAGCCTTTAAGCGTGGTTAGCTTGCGTCTGACTTTTGTGGTGGAGGACAGCGGAATCGGCATTAAACCAGAAGACATGCCAAAATTGTTTAGAGAATTTATTAGACTGGACGTTAAACGGAATATCAAAGTGGAAGGCACTGGCTTAGGGCTCCCGATAGCCAATTTTCTTTGCGAAGCCATGGATGGCGGCATAAAGGTGACTAGCGAATACGGCGCGGGCTCCACCTTTACCGCGACAATTAATCAAACCTTGGAAGACTGGACCTCCATTGGCGAATTTTCTGAGGTCTTAGTTAAAAACTTAGAGCCGCAATCCATCAGCTTCACCGCTCCCGAGGCTAACGCGCTATTGGTGGATGATCTGCCCAGTAATCTTTTGGTGGCCGAAGGTTTGCTCATTCCCTATGGCATGCGAGTCTTTACCTGCTTAAATGGGCTAGAGGCCTTGGAGCTTATTAAGTCGCGGCCTTTTGACATTGTCCTTATGGATCACATGATGCCGGAGATGGATGGCCTTGAGGCCACCAGGGAGATCAGGTCCTTAACCGGCAAAAGGTTTCAATCCATGCCCATTATCGCTTTAACCGCCAACGCGGTGGCTGGCATGAAGGAAATGTATTTAGAGAACGGCTTCAATGATTTTCTCTCCAAACCTATAGAAGTATCAAAATTAGACGCGATCTTAAAAAAATGGATCCCTGACAATAAACGTCAGTCTCAAGAGCATTTAAAGTTTAATAAAGATAATGACTCAATCTCTGAAACAGCTTTAATACCTGAAATTGATGGTTTAAACGCTAATATTGGTATTGAAAGGATTGGTGGATCGAGTAAACGTTACTTTGAATTGCTTAAAATGTTTACCAGCGATGTCCAGGCTGGCTGGGGCCATTTGGCCAAAAAGCCTGACAAATATTCCATAATTCCATTCACTACATTTGTTCACTCTATGAAAAGCGCTTTAAATAATATTGGTTCAATAAATCTAGCGAAAGACGCTGAAAACTTAGAAATAGCTGGTCGCGATGTTGATTTTAAACTAATTCATAGTTTATTATGTCCTTTTCGAGATAAACTATCGATATTAACGGAGCGAATCAAAGACTTTTTAGAGAGCCATCAAGCCGCTGATGGGGGCGGCGCGGCTGGGGGGAGCGGCGGCTTAGGGCCAGAGCTACAAACCGCTCTCTCCCATCTTTTGGCGGCTTTAAAGCGAAAGGATGTCGATACAATCGATCATATCATTATCGAGCTCCGTTCCATGACCCTGCGGTTAAAAATCAGCGATCTGGTCGCGGAAATTGACGAGCTAGTTTTAACGGCGGACTTTGAGCTAGCCTCGGAAAAACTGGCTCAGTTAATTAGCTGGGATAAAGCTGAGTCGAAAGACCATGAGGATGTGGACCGGGGCTTAAACGGTTAGCCGGTTAAACCCGCGATTTATAGCGCCTTGGCCTTAAAGGAGGCTATAAAACGCGATTATCAAACATTAGCGTCGCTAGCCAGGGCGATCTAAAGGTCAGGCTTACCAGCTCTTATTTGACTAACCACTATGGAAATTAATATGTTTAAGCTATTTATGGCTTTAATTTTCGCTTTAACGCCTCTAATCTTGTTTCCAAAGTTGTCCATAGGCGCCGAAGAAACCTTCGCCTACCAATCTTATCGTGATATCCCTGGCGTCACCAAAGAGGAAATAGAGGCTATCGAGCGGATTATAAAACAAAAACCTCGTTTTATCTTGGGGGCTGAGCCCAGCGTGGAATTGTTTCGCCAGATTGACGGCTCGCTCGGCGGCTATAACGTTCTTCTGTGTAATTGGCTAAGCTCGCTTTTTGGGGCTAAGTTTACACCAGTTATATATGATTGGGATCTATTGACCGCAGGCCTCGATCGTCAGGATATTGACTTCACTGGCGATCTGACGCCCACCCCCGAGCGAGTGGCCCGATATTTTATGACCTCGCCCATGTTGGAGCGACCGATTAAATATATGCGCCTTCCAGACAGCCTTAGTCTAGCGGAAATCGCCAAATCCCGGCCCCCCCGTTACGGGTTTTTAGCTAAGACCTCAACATTTGATCAAGTCAGCGCCTCTTTAGAGAAATCTTACGCGGTTATTATGGTCGATAATCATAAGGAGGCCTACCAAAAGCTTTTAAATGGCGATATTGACGCCTTTGTCGATGAGGCGCCTTATGAGGCCGCTTTCGACTCCTTTGGCGATATCGTGACCGAAGATATGTTGCCCATGGTCTTCGGCCCAGTCTCTTTGGCCACCGCTAACCCCGAATTCGAGCCCATCATTAAGGTCGTCCAGAAAGCTTTGGATAACGGGGGCGTGGAATACTTAACCATATTGCTTAAAAGGGGCCAGGCGGAATATCGAAGCCATAAATTTTTTTCGTGGCTGACCCCGGAGGAACGTCAGTACGTTTTTGAGCACAGCGCCTCTGGACAGAATAAGCCTATCCCAGTGGGCCTGGAGTACGATAATTACCCCATCGCTTTTTATAATGATCGGGAAAAGGCTTGGCAAGGTTGCGCTTGGGATGTTTTAGAGGAGATTAGAGCCATTAGCGGACTCAATTTCGCCAACGCGTTTCCCGAGCCAGTTATCTTTCCAGAAATGGTGCGGAAGCTGGAAAGCGGCGAAATAGCCGTCATTTCCGAGCTTATTAAGACCACGGAAAGGGAAGGCCGATTTATTTGGCCAGATAAACCCTTCACCACTGACAACTACGCTCTCGTGTCCCTCATTGATTTTCCTAACATTGAGCTGTCCGACGTGCGCCGATACACCATTGGCTTATCCGAGGGCACCGCCTATACGGAGCTATTTTGGACCTTATTTCCGCGTCATACGCGGACTAAAGAATATATTGACGTGCTTTTGCCGCTGTACGCTTTGGAGCGCGGCGAAGTGGATCTGGTCATGAGCACCCAAAACCAACTCCTTAGCATGACCAATTTTTTGGAAAAGCCATATTTTAAAATAAATGTATTTTTAAATAGAACATACGAATCATATTTCGGCATTAATAAATCTGAAACAATTCTGCGCTCCATAATCAGTAAAGGCATGAAGCTGATTAACGTCAATAACATCGCTGAGCAATGGAAACGCCGCGTGTTTGACTATAACAGCGCCGTGGCCCGGGAACGGACGCCTTTTTTGGTCGCCGGGATCTTTCTTTTCCTTTGCGTCATTGTCCTTCTTTTGATCATGTACTTTAAAGGTAAATCCACGGAAAAATATCTGGAGTCTTTAGTTGAGACCCGGACGAGAGAGCTTAAACGACAAACAGAGGTCGCTAATCTGGCCGCCAAGGCTAAAACTGAGTTTTTAGCCCGCACCAGCCATGAGATCCGGACCCCCATGAACGCCATCTTAGGCTTAAGCGAACTGGCCCAAAGGGAGTATGGCCAGCCGAAAGCTTTGGAGTATATTATTGGCATCAAAAACGCCGGTAAAATTCTTCTGTCCATCATCAACGATATCTTGGATTTTTCCAAAATCGAGTCGGGCGGCCTTTTGATCCATCCCGAGTCCTATCAGACCGCCTCCCTTTTAAACGACGCTTTGGCGGTCATTCGCGTCAGGATGACGGAAACCGCCCTCAACCTTTTTCTGACCATCTCCCCGAACATCCCCGCTAACCTCATTGGCGACTCGGTCCGGATCAAACAGATACTATTGAACCTTTTGAGTAACGCCGTTAAATACACTAACCAAGGCTTCATTAAGTTCACCGCCAAAGGGGAACCCATTGACCCCAAGGCCATCCGGCTAACCTTTGTGGTTGAGGACTCTGGCGTTGGCGTTAAACCCGAGGATTTAGCCAAACTCTTTGTGGAGTTCACGCGGGTGGACGATAGTAACTCTTCGCGTATTGAGGGCACTGGCTTAGGGTTAGTCATAGCTCGGAGCCTATGCCGGGCCATGGGCGGCGATATCACGGTCGAAAGCCAATACGGTCGCGGCTCCACCTTTACGGCCACCTTGATTCAAAACGTTGACGATTGGGCCCCCATGGGGGATTTATCGACCATAACCGAGACGCGCGCCGAGACCCAGATCGTCACCTTCACCGCCCCCGAAGCGGAGCTTTTGATTGTGGATGACTTTCCCAGTAACCTTTTGGTGGCCGAAGGTCTGCTCGTCCCTTACGGCGCCCGGGTTCTGACCTGCCTTAATGGCCGGGAGGCCGTGGAGCTAGTCCAACGGCGCCCCTTTGATCTGGTGTTAATGGATCACATGATGCCGGAAATGGACGGCGTGGCGGCGACTTTAGCCATTAGAGCCATGAGCGAGGAACGTTGCCAGACCATGCCCATTATCGCCTTAACGGCCAACGCCGTCTCCGGCATGAAGGAACTTTTCCTCGAAAACGGCTTTAACGACTTTATTTCTAAACCCATTGACACGGTCAAACTGGATGAGGTCTTAAAAAGATGGATCCCCGCTTCTAAGCGGCGAAAAATCGCCCGACCAGAGCCCCAAGAACCCGCCCCCAAGGCCCCCAAGGCCCCCAACGGATCGGAGGAGCTCCCGCGAATCCCTGGGGTGAAGGCCGCGGCCGGGTTAGCTCGGCTCGGGGGAAACCGTCGCCTCTACCTAAAACTCTTGGGAATGTTCCGCCAGGATCTAACGACCGGTTTTATTTATCTGGAGAACCCGCCCACGGAAACCACCTTAGCCGACTTTACGACCAAGGTTCACGCTTTTAAAAGCGGTTTGGCTAACATCGGGGCCGAGGAGCTCTCTAAATCCGCCGCCCTTTTGGAAAGCGCGGGCCGGAAGGCCGATTGGCCGACCATTAACGAGCGACTCCCTGGGTTTCGCGAGGAAATAGCCTTACTTTCCGCGCGGATTGGGGCCTTTTTGGGTCGGACCGAGGAGGCCAAGGCTAAAACCCCAAAAGCCCAAATGGAGCCGGAAATTGGGCGGGCTTTGGAGCGGTTAAAGGAAACTTTAAAAGCCCAGGATTTAACGGCCATTGAGGTCGCCTTAACCCAGCTACAAGCTTTACCGCTTAACGTTAAGACTAGAGAAGTTGTGTCCACGATCGAGGAGCGGATCTTAACGGCGGACTATCAAATAGCCTTAAATGACGTCATCTCCTTACAAAATAAAGGAAATTATTATGAATGACGTGGTTTCAGGCGATTTTTCTGATCAGCTTTCCCCCACTTCATCGGTCAAAACCAAGTTCAGGGTGTTTTCTTGCGTTTTACTCCTGGGCGTTTTTGTGTTCGGCTTGGGGGCGTTTTTTGTCTCCGTGCGGAAACTGGGCTATGTGTCCTTACAGGATAATCTCTCGCTCGTCGCGGAAACCATGCGCCTTAAGTTAGCCACCGAGGTTAACAGTGAGCTGGCCTTGGTCAGCAAAATGGCTGACTCGCCTTTAATCCTGAGGTATTTTCTGGATCCAGCCAATCCAGAGTTAAAACAAATCGCCGATGAGGAATTCGCGGTCTATAGGAGAATTTTTAAAAATAAATCCGTATTTTGGATTAATGATATTGATAAATTGTTTTATTCTAATGAACAATCGCCATATCATGTTGACCCATCATTACCGGAAAATTATTGGTACGAAATGACTCTTTACGAGACTGAGCTTTACAACTTCAATATCAACTATAATCCTGATCTTCACGAAACCAATCTTTGGGTCAACGCCCCAGTTTTTTTATGGTCAGCCGATGGGACTAAAACGCCGGTGGGCATGCTGGGGACAGGTATTAACCTAACCACTTTTCTCGAATCCATCTTAACCATCGACTCCAACATCTCGTTGTATATGTTCAACCGTTTTGGGGAAATCACCGCCACTAAGGACACGTCTTTAGTGTTCGACAAAGTTTTACTCTCGAAGCGTCTGGGGATAGCTGGCGACAAAATCATCGCTGTGGCCAAAGAGCTTAATGACTCTAAAATGCGCATATTTATTTACGAAGACGTTATGTACGGAGTCTGCGACGTTCCCCAGATGGGCTGGTTTCTGGTTGACAGTATTCCCATCACTTTTTCCACTTTGTTCGATCCGTTTTTGACGGGGGTGTTTTTCTCCATCCTGGCCTTGATCACGCTCATTGTCATCGCTTTTAACGTCTTTGTTTCCCATATGTCCAATACCCTGGAAAACCAGAACCGACGACTAATTCTTCTCCATCAGCAAGCTATGGCCGCCTCTAAAGCCAAAAGCGATTTTTTGGCTCGCACCAGCCATGAGATCCGCACCCCCATGAACGCTATAATTGGCCTTAGCGAAATCGCTTTGCGCGAACATGGGACCGATAAAATCTTAGAGTATATCAATGGCATCAAGGTCGCTGGGGTTAATCTTCTGGCCATCATTAACGATATTCTTGATTTTTCCAAAATCGAGTCCGGTAATCTCCCTTTACACGTTAGCCCGTACGAAACAGCCTCTTTTTTAAATGATTTATTGTCTATCATTCGCGTTAGGCTGACAGAAACGCCTTTAGAGCTTATTCTGGACATTTCCCCCCAGATCCCTTGCGCCCTAATTGGCGACTCCGGGCGGGTTCGACAAATTCTCCTCAATCTTCTAAGCAACGCCGTTAAATACACCCATAAAGGGTTCATTAAGTTTAGGGCCACTGGCGAGCCTTTAACCAACGAGGCCATTCGCCTAACCTTCGCCGTGGAGGATAGCGGCGTGGGCATTAGACAAGAGGATTTGCCCAAGCTCTTCGGGGAGTTTATCCGGATCGATGAGAAGCGGAATATCAACATTGAGGGCGCTGGTCTAGGTTTGGTCATCGCCCGCAACTTGTGCCGGTCCATGGAGGGCGATATCACGGTCCAAAGCCAATACGGTCAGGGCTCGCTCTTTACGGCCACCTTGACCCAAGGCGTCAGCGACTGGACGCCCCTGGGGGATTTACCGGCCATCTCGGAGATGAATGAGGACATCCAGACCGTCACCTTCACCGCCCCCGAGGCGAACATCTTAATCGTCGATGACTTTCCCAGTAACCTTTTAGTGGCTGAGGGTTTGCTGTCTCCTTACTTAGCCCGGGTCCACACCCGCCTTAACGGTCGAGAGGCGGTGGAGTTGGTCAAAAGTCGCCCCTTTGATCTCGTCTTAATGGACCATATGATGCCGGAAATGGATGGCGTGGAGGCCACTTTAGCCATTAGAGCCTTAAGCGAGGAACGCTGTCGGACCATGCCCATTATCGCCTTAACGGCCAACGCCGTCTCCGGCATGCGGGAACTATTCCTTACGAACGGCTTTAACGACTTTATTTCTAAACCCATTGAGACGAGCAAGTTGGACGCGGTCTTAAAAACCTGGATTCCCGCGGGCCTACGGCGTGACCTGGGTGAGCCGGGCCAAGCGGAGCCCCAAGCCCTTATTCCCCCGGAAACGGATCCCCCAGAAACGATTCCCCCGGAAACGGTTACTAATGACGCCCCGCCGCCCCAAATCCCGGGCCTTAACGCCGCCGCCGGACTGGCCCGGCTCGGTGGGAACCTTCGTCTTTACCGAAAATTGCTCCAAGCCTTCCAAAAGGACCTGGAAACCGGTTTAGGGCCGCTAGAGAACGCTCCCCTTGAGGCGACTTTAAGCGACTTCACCACTAAGGTTCACGCCTTTAAAAGCGGCCTCGCCAACATCGGGGCCGACGAGCTAGCGAAGACCGCCGCTCTTTTGGAAAACGCGGGCCGGAAAATAGACTTCCCCACCATTAACGACCTTCTCCCCCGCTTTCGGGAGGAGTTGGCCTTACTGTCAACGCGGATTGGCGAGGTTATGGGCGAAGTCAGCTTCAAAAGAGACCAAAAGGTGGAGCCAGATATCGGGCGAGCCGTGGAACGGTTACGGGCGACCTTGGAGGCCAGGAATCTAGAGGAGTTGGATTCCGCCATGGCCAACTTAAGCTCTCTCCCTCTAAACGCGAAAAGACGGGATTTGGTGGCGGAAGTGGCCGACGCTATTTTGCTGGCGGACTTTAAGAAAGCTTTGGCCACTCTGATGGCCTTTCCGAAAAACGATAATTAAGAATTTTTTATCTAAAATATACCTATATTAACTAACGAATATCTAACCTAAACTCCAAAAAAAATAGCGAAGACAATGGATCTTTTTTTGGAAATATTTCTAGCGTAACCAAAGAAAGCCTTTACTATATATAGGATACAGGCTGGAAAAAATTTTTTTGATCCCCTAATGGCGCCCATCCTTTTACGCGCTATTATTAGCGTATACAAGGCGTTGAGCGACATGGCGAACCAGTCAAGATTATTGGTAGACATTCCCTCTGACAAAGTGGTTCACAGCAAATCGGCTGGCGTGAAAGGTGAAAAGCGCGTCTATAAGCGCGCCAGATATTTTCGAAACACAAACGGAGACCCCAGAAATGAGGCCAAAGTTGGAGCGAAAATTGGGTTCCAGACCCTTAATAAGCGTTAACCGCGAGACTAAGCGCTAGAGGAGTGACCTGTTTTGTTAAAAAAGCTTCATAATATTACGCTAGTTTTGCGGTTTATACTGTTATCTCTCGTTATTATAGTGGCTTTCACGGTAATTTCCTTCTTAGCGGTCGCCACGATCATTAAATGCCACCACGCCTGTTCCATTCTGTTGGACAGCACTATAAAAACCCACAACCTCACGGAAAGAGCGCGAGCTGATTTCTATCGCGCCGCGCATATCGCCGATAGCGTGATCCTAAATTCGCTCATAGGCGACCATGGCGAGGCGGAATCGCTTTTTAAAGAATTCAATGTTTCCACCGAGGCGCTGGGCCGGGATTTTGACGAAATTATCGCCCTAATTGAAAAAGACCCATTTGTCGACAAATCCATCGCCAAAGAATTGCTTGACAAGATGAGCGCCGCCAAAAAACAGATGATTAGCCAATATTTTCCCGAAATCGCCCAGATTTATTTCGAGATAAAGGTCGACCGCGACGCTGACGTTTCCAGCGCGGCTAAAGTCGCTAGAACCCGGCTTTCGGAGATCGCGGAAACCGTCCTGACCGTCGCCTCAGGCATAGAAACAGCCGGAGCCGAGGCTTACGCGAATTACGTTGACTATCTCTTGGCCCAGATCCGCCAACTTAGAAATTTTATTATCGCCTCAATTATAGCCTCCTTTATTTTACTTCTGCCGCTTCTCATTCTTATCAAAAAACCCATCAAAGACGCGCAACTTATCCTCCAAAAAGTCAAAGAAGGACAATTCATTGACCTCCGCTCACCCTATAAAAACGAGATCGCCATTTTGCTCAACGATGTCGCCGAGATCATAGATCGCTACAAAGAGGCTCTGGACGAAAAAGAAACCATGCGCCTGGAGGCGGTTAAAGCTAACGAGTCGAAATCCCGTTTTTTGGCGACTATGTCTCACGAGATTCGCACCCCGATGAACGCCGTAATCGGTATAACCGAGATGGAGCTTATCCGCGAAAACGTCCCGAAGAGCCTGGCCGACTCATTGGGCAAGATACGGGCCAGCGGTCATGTTTTACTGGGCATAATCAACGATTTGCTCGATCTTTCCAAAATAGAGACCGGTAAGCTCGAGCTAATCCCGGGCGAGTACGATTTGCCCAGCCTCATTAACGACACCGCCCAGCTTAACATTATCCGCATTGGCTCAAAGCCGCTTGAGTTCGCCCTGGAAGTGGATCCTTCCGTGCCCGCGTCGCTCATCGGCGACTCCCTTCGCATAAAGCAGATTCTAAATAACATTCTTTCCAACGCTTTCAAGTACACTGAACGTGGCCAAGTGACCATGGCGGTCGCCTTTACCCCTAACGAGTCGGGCGATAATGGCCTTCTAACTTTCCGGGTGACCGACACGGGCCAAGGCATGAGCCAAGAGGACGTGGCCCGCTTATTTGAGGAGTATTCGCGTTTTAACCAGGGCCTAAACCGCGACACCGAAGGAACCGGGCTGGGCATGGCCATAACTCAAAAACTGACTTCCATGATGAAAGGCTCCATCGCGGTCAAAAGCCAGCCCGGTCGCGGCAGCGAGTTTACCGTCTCGCTACCGCAGCTGACCGTTCGCGACTCAAATGTTATAGGTCAGGAACTGGCCGAGCGACTTAGTAAGTTTACATATTTAGACAATAATTTTGATAAAAACCTCCTCTTTAAAAGAAATTATATGCCATACGGCTCCGTGCTCGTGGTGGACGACCTGGAAAGCAACCTATTCGTGGCCCAAGGGCTGATGGCGCCCTATGGTTTAAAAATTGAGGCGGTCACTAACGGGCGCTCCGCCTTGGATAGGGTCCGGGCTGGCGAAGTGTACGATGTCATATTTCTTGACCATATGATGCCCGAAATGGACGGCCTAGAAACCATTGGCCGGATTCGAGAGCTGGGGTACACCGCGCCGATTATCGCCCTGACCGCTAACGCCATCTCGGGCAACGACAAAATGTTTCGCGAGCATGGCTTCGATGGCTTTATCTCCAAGCCCATTGATCTGCGCCTTTTAGACGCCACGCTAAACGCTTACGTGGCCCATCGGCGTCCTCATGAGGCTAAGCTCCCTGAAAGCCCCGGAACGACCGAGTTGGCTAGCGAGGCCCTCGCCCCGGATTCCACCCCCTTACCCGAGATCGAGGGCCTGGACGTCGCCGTTGGCCTGGCCCGGATTGGTGGGTCCCGGAGCCGATACCTGGATTTGCTGGAAGTCTTCCTCCGCGACGCGAATGGCGACTTAGCCATTTTGGCGACCGTTCCAGACGATCCTTCGCTGACCTTTTTCACCACGCGGGTCCACGCGTTAAAAAGCGCCCTGGCCAACATTGGCGCGGAGGCCCTTTCGGAAAGCTCGGCCTTATTGGAGAAAGCCGGTCGCGAAAGCGACTTTTTGACGCTCAAAGGAAAACTCCCGCCGTTCCACGCGGAGCTGACGGCGCTTTTAGGCCGGATTTCTGAAAACGTGGCCCAGTTCCGGGCCGGGGGTTCCGAGCCTCCTTTCGAGCCAGGCGTCGCCGATTCTTTAACGCGTTTGCTGGAGGCCCTAAAGGAGAAGGACACGGAAGCGATAGACGATAACCTAGCCCAACTGCGAGCCTGGCCTCTGGCCCCCAAAGACAGCCAAGTCGTCTCGGAAATCGCGGACTCTATTTTGGTCGCCGATTTTCAGCGGGCCATGGACAGTCTTCTCGCCTGGCGTAGTTCTTTTAATGGGAAAAACGCTCAATAATTAAACTATTATAACTATTCAGGTGGCTAGACCGGGAGATTCACTGGCCAAACTCCAGTTCAGACTGTCTTGACTAAAATGAATGGCGATAACCCCGTCAATCACTTTCGGGGGCTTGGGATCTAACGCCATCTGAGGCTATCGGCCAAAGCCTTTGGTCTTAATGATTTTTTTGGGCGAGATATAGAGACCTTTCGCCCCAAAGACCTGGCCCGCTTGACACCGCCCCTTAGCCCGGACCAGCCCTGAGGCCTAAAATTTAGGCCCTTGAACCACCTTCCGTCAATAACGCTTCAAAAATCGCTATTAAAAGACAAAAACAAAAAAACAGCTTATAACAAAAAAATTAACGCTTTATTATTGAAAATAGTCTTAGGAAGGCGACTGGAAAGGAGTTTAAATAGACTAAGGTAGATAGGTAGCGCGGTGGCTAAGGCGAGCTTAAAGAAACCTTCAGAAGGGTTTAGGACCTTCAGGAGCTTAAAGAAGGGGCCAGAGGATAGGGCGGCGATAACCCGTAAAAACGGCTCTTTAGCCCGCGAAACCCTGGGTAAGGGATTTAACAGCCTCCCAGCCCGAGAAAAGGCCAGGGCCCCGGGTTTTCCCGCGTTTTTCCGGCTATTAATCAGACATTTTCCCGGCGCCGCCGGATCTCTTCCCGCTGTTTAGTGAAGATCCACTGGACTATCTCGTTCTGGTCGCTCCAGAGGATGTCCGTGAACTCAAACCCATACATGTGGGGCTCGCCCGAGGTGTTCTCATCCTGGCCCAATATCCGGACGATCCGACCGAGGATGTCCATCATCCGGCCATCCGAGTAGGGTAGGCACAGCCCGATCTCCAGGTAAGTCCCAATGGGGTAGTCGATGTAATGGCCAAAGGCTAAGCCAAACTCCGAGATGTCCTGGACCATGGCCTGGTTAAGATAGTTCTTGCGGGCGCTGGTCTCGGCCATGATGCTTAAGATCAAGGAGAGCTTCCGGTCTATCCTGGCCAGGAGGATCTGGGACTCGCTTTTGAGGTTAGGCACCGGCTCAGCGTCGACCGCCGCCAGCTTTTTGACGGTGGAGTCTTGGCCCCGGATATAATCCCCGGGCTTATCCAAGACATTAAAAAGCATCTGGGTCGGCATAACCGCCCGTAAGCCTTTCCTCTTCTCATCACTGGACGACATAGCGCTGGTCCTCAACTTTGCTTGTTCCCGGCAGATCAGCTAATGACTTAATAGTGTCCCGCCCAGAGCGTTTAGCTAGATACATAGCCTGGTCGCTCCAGTATACCAAATCAGCCGGGCTTTTGATCAAAAAATGCCCAATATCGGCGATTCCCTGACTAATTGTTAGCCGAACCCCCGGCAAACCCTCGGGGATGAGGCTGGCGGCCAAGGCTTCCTTTAAGCGGTCGGCCAGGACCAAAGCCTGCTCCAGCTCGGTCCGGGGCAGAAGGATAGCGAACTCCTCCCCGCCGATCCGGGCGGACACGTCCCCAGCCCGGGTGACCGAGACAATGGTGTCGGCCAGCCACTTTAAAAACCCGTCCCCAGTCTGGTGGCCAAAGGTGTCATTGACCTTCTTGAAGTGGTCCAGATCCAGGATGATTAAGGACAAAGGGCTGGAGTGGCGCTGGCTTAACCGGAACTCCCGGTCTAGCTGCTCCATAAAAATCCGGCGGTTAAAGAGCCCAGTTAAGGGGTCTCTGGAGGCCATCCGCACCGCTTGCTCGTAATTTAAGACTTGGCTCAAAAACATCGATCCCACCCATTGTAGCTCATGAAGAATTAGAGGATCGAGCTCCTCTAAGGCCTTCTGGCTGGAAAAACATAACCTTAAGGAGGCCAAAGACCGGCCCCGCCAGGGCATCTCCAAGGTCACCTCAAACCCGCCGGGCTTGGGGTCCGGCCCCGAGGTCTGTCGAACGGCTTGGGAAAAAGGATCCCCCGCCCAGATTTCCGAATGCGTGGCCCCGGTTAAAGCCCTAGCCGTTCGGGCCAAGGACTCCAATAAGGGTCCGAGCCCTTGGTGACCAGCCAGGTTCCGGTATAGAACCAGACTCTTTTCCTCTGGGGTCCCCGTTAGCCCGGGGAAATACTTCGAGGAGTCGCCAGCCCCAATCAACCGGCCCACGGCTAGCCGTAAGCGGTCGGGGTTAACCGGCCGAGCCAAGACCGTGTAAACCCCTTGGGCCACCCAGTCCAAAGCCTCGTCCAAAGCCGGGCGATCGGCTAAGACAATGACCCGGGCCGCGAGGTTAGTGAGCTCCACGCTCTCCAAAAGTTTGACCGGGCTCTCTAAGCCCTTAAGGTCGTTGGCTAAGATGATTAAAAAAGGCCGAGCCTCAGCGATTAAGGCCAGTCCGTCCTCTAAACTCTCGGCCCACAGGATGCCAAAGCCAAAGGGCCGTAAAGCCCGAGCCACCCGAGGCAGGTTTTTGGGATCCTCATCCAGAACGACTACGTTAGTTTGTCTCATTGGCCTCACCGCCCTTGTGAAATAGGTTTACTCAAAACCGCGAGCTTAGTTTAAGCACGTTCCATGCCAAATTTCTGAGGGTTTTATGAATACTCGTTTAGGTTTTGAAACTAACCGTTTTATATATATCTAAACAACAAAAACACCATACCCCGACCCCTTGGGGAGCGGGATTTGCCGAGCGGCTTAGGGTCTTAGGCGGCTTAATTTTCCGTAAAAACCCCAACGGCCTAAAGCCCCAAAACTCACCTCGCCCTTAGGTCGCCCTTAAGGGATTCTCTAACCCTAACCTACGGATTTTATTAGATATCCCGCGGTCAGCTTAACCAAATCCAAGGAGATCTATCAGCTCTATCCGTCCCTAACTTTAAGGTTTTTGGCGTTTGGGGCCGAAGCGGTTAAAATGGCCCCCTGCGCAAAGGCTCGCTCTAAAACTTTATCGGCTCAAAAGAGCTAACATCTTAATTTCACTAGGTATTTTTCTAGGATAAGCTAAAATTAGGCGATCATAACGCCCTTAAGGCGGGTAAATTGTGAAAGTTCTTATACAGAGAGTGACTGAAGCCAAGGTGGTCGTGGACGAAAAAACCGTGGGGGCCATCAATTTAGGGCTCTTGGTTTTACTGGGCGTGGGTCAAGGGGATGGGCCGAAAGAGGCGGATTGGTTGGCGGAGAAGATCGTTAACTTAAGGATCTTTGGCGACGCTAAGGGGCGCATGAACCTTAGTTTACTCGACGTTAAAGGCGGCGTCCTTTTGGTCAGCCAGTTCACCTTGGAGGGCGACTGCCAAAAGGGGCGGCGGCCGAGCTATGGGAAAGCCGCCCCCCCGGAGATAGCCGAAAAACTGTATCAATACTTGGGCCAGAAGTTAAGCGAGTCCGTCCCGGTGGAGTACGGGGTCTTTGGGGCCCATATGATGGTTACCTTAGTTAACGATGGCCCAGTGACCTTTATGGTGGAAAAGAACCCCACCTTAGGTCCATTCGCCGCTAACTAAAATTGCATTCTCATGATCTCTTGGTAGGCGTTTAAGACCTTGTTCCGGACCTGGGTTAGCATCTTAAAGGAGGTCTCGGCCTTACTCATGGACAATAGGGTCTCATGGATGTTGCCGTTCCGACCGGTGGCCAGCTCCTCCATGGCGGTCTTGGCCTTAAATTGCAGATTATTGGTGTTTAAAACCGTGGCCTTTAAGTGATCCTCAAAACCCGGCCGGGGGTCATTTTTTTTGACCCCGGTCATTTCCAAGGGGACGGAATTACTTGGTTTAATTGACTCAATCATAAGCTAACCTATACGCCATTAGAGGGTAATGGGTCCATTAACCCTAACGGAGAAGATCCAAGGACTTTAGGGCCATGTTCTGGGCGGCGGTGGCGGCGGTGATATTGGCCTCGTAACTCCGTTTGGCCGAGATCATGTCCACCATTTCCTGGACCACGTTGATGTTGGGGTTTAAGACGTAGCCAAACTCATCGGCGTCCGGGTGACTGGGGTCGAAGACCAGTTTAAAATCCCGGCGGTCCTCCATGATCTCCCGCACTTGGCAATCCTGAAGCTGGCTATCCAAACGGGGCCTAGAGCCCCTAGCCCCGCTAAAGTAGGAGGCCGTCTCAAAAATCGGGACTTTCCGGCGGTAAGGGCCGCCATCCGGGGTCCTAGTGGTGTTCATGTGGCTTAGGTTCATGGCCACGAGATTCATTCTTTGGCGCTGGCTAGTCAAACCGGACTGGCTAATGTCCATGGAGTTCAGAAAATCCATAATCTTACCTCGAGCCGCCTTCACCGATGGCGTACTTTAAAGTGTCAAATTCCTTGGCCAGCATCTGGACCGTGGCGTTGTAGATGAGCTGGTTCTTGGTCAGTAAGGTCATTTCCTGATCAATGTCCAGTTTATCGTCGTTATACTCATCCCAACCGTAGGGGGACATCCGCACGGCTTGGGCGGCCTTTTTAAAGGCGCTCTCACTGTCGCGGGTGGGAATGTGGGCTTGATTGGTTTGGCGAACGTCGAGCTGGTTGGGCCCCGCGGCCAAGTTTTGGGCTAAGACCTTCTCAAAATCCAAGTGCCGGGCCCGAAAGCCGGGGGTGTCCATGTTGGCGAGGTTAGTGGAGCTAAAGTCATGGCGGGCTAGCCTTAGGCCTAAAGAGCCGCCCATGACGCCAAACTGGCTGGAAAAAAGGTTATGGTCAAATCCTTTAATCATAAGGTCCTCCAGTCATTCCCCTTCGGGGAATCGACCGCGAACCAAAGGAAGCAAGAAATAGGCCAAGTTTTTAGGGGATTTTAAATTGAGGCTATTGGTCGCTTAAGGCCGGGTCGTCCCCGGCCGCTAAAAAGCTTTCTAAAAGGGTTTTAACGGTCAAATCCTTTTTTTCTTGGCCGGAGAACACCTTTAAGATCCGGCCCTCTTTCAGCATGACCAGCCTTTGGCCGTATTCCACGGCCTGGGCCATGTTGTGGGTGATCATTAAAGTGGTGAGCCGCTCTTTTTCCACTAAATCCTGGGTTAAGCGCATGGTTAAGCTAGCGGTCCGAGGGTCTTGGGCCGCGGTGTGCTCATCTAGTAGCAAGAGCGAGGGTTTAACCAAGGTGGCCATGATTAAGGTTAAGGCTTGCCTTTGGCCCCCGGACAATAACCCCACTGGATCGTTTAACCGCTCCTCCAAGCTTAAACCCAAAGGAGCTAAGGCGGCCCGAAAGAGCTCTTTTTCCCCTGGGGCTATACCCCGCCGTAACCCCCTAACCTTCCCCCGACGGTGGGCCAAAGCCAAGTTTTCGGCCACTGACATGCTGGCGCAAGAGCCTAAAAGGGGATCTTGAAAGACCCGGCTGATTAATTTAGCCCGTTTATACTCTGGCCAAGAAGTGATGTCCTTCCCGTCTAAAACAATACTCCCGGCGTCCGGGATATAAGCCCCAGCCAAGCAACCAATCAAAGTGGATTTGCCCGACCCATTGGCCCCAATGATGGAGACCATCTCCCCCGGGTTAACCGTGAGATCCACCCCGGCCAAGGCTTGAACCTCGTTGGCGGCCCCTAAGCTAAAGGCTTTTTTTAAGCCAGTTATTTTAAGCATGGGCCCGACGGGATTTTTTTAGTTTAGGGAACATTAAGGCCCCGACCACCAAGACCGCGGTGATAAGGTTTAGATCCGAAGGGGTGAAGGAAAAAGAGCCTAGCTTTAAGCTTAAAGCCAAGGCCGTGGCTAAAAAGTAAACCACTGACCCCAAAACCACGCCCACGATCCGGATGCCCAATGACCTTCGAGCGCCGATTAAAGTTTCCCCCACCACCACCGCGGCCAAGCCCTTGACAATGGTCCCCACGCCTAAACTAACGTCGGCGAGCCCCTGGCTTTGGGCGGCTAAGGCCCCGGCTAAGGCCACTAAAGCGTTGGAGAGCCCCACCCCCAAGATGACGGTTAACCGGGTGTCCACCCCTTGACTCGCGCTCATCTTGGGGTTATCGCCGGTTGCCACCAAGGCTTGGCCAAACTCGGTCCGTAAGAGCCAGACTAAAAAGAGCCCAACAATAACTATGGCCGCGAAAAAAACGATTAAGCTAGCCCCAGTGGCCGAAAAACCCATATTTTTGAAAAACGAAAAGACCGAGGGCTGACCGATTAAGCTGACGTTGGGCCGATGGCCCATGACCCGTAAGTTAATGGAGTAAAGGGCGGTCATGGTGAGGATGGAGGCTAACAGATGGAGAACGCCTAGTTTCGCGGTTAAAAAACCGGTGAGCGTCCCAGCCAAAAAACCGGCTATTAAAGCCGGGATTAAGGACAAATAAGGGTCCAGCCCGTTAACCACGCCCATGGCCGAGACCGCGGCCCCCAAGGGCAAACTCCCATCCACGGTCAAATCCGGAAAATCCAATATCCGAAAAGTTAAAAAGACCCCCAAAGCCATGAGGCCATAGACTAGACCCTGGCTAATGGCCCCGGTGAAAGCGTAATAGCTCACTTAAAGACTATCTGGGCGCGTTCCATGACCGAAGGCGCGACCACTAAAGAAATGGCCGTGGCGAACCGCTCGTTGACCACTAAGGCCAACTTTTTTAAGGCCTCCACCGGCGTCTCGCTGGGGATGGCCTCGCCCTTTAAAAGCCGGGCAGCCATCCGCCCAGTCAACCGACCGAGCTCATAGTAGTTAATAGACAAAGTGGCCACCCCGCCCTTTCGCACGGAGTTGTTCTCCGAGGGGTAAATCGGGATCCTCTGGTCCAGGGCGATGTTGACGATGGTGTCCATGCCCGCGATAACCGAGTTGTCCGTGGGCAAAAAGATGGCCTCCACCTGGCCCACTAAACTCTGGGCCGCTTGGAGAATGGCCGCTGGGTTGGGGGCCGGGGCCTCAATGATTTCAAAGCCGTGTTTTTTAGCCGCCTCCCGCAAGATCTCCACTTGGACCACCGAGTTAGTTTCCCCGGGGTTAAAGATGACCCCCAATTTACTGGCGTGGGGTTGGATCTCCCGAATGAGGGCCACCTGCTCCAAAATGGGGTTCATGTCGGTGGTCCCGGTGACGTTGGCCCCGGGTTTATCCATGGTTTTGACCAACCCGGCGCTCACCGGGTCGGTCACGGCGGTGAAGAGAATGGGGATATCGCTAATGTTTTGGGCCGTGGTCTGGGCGGAGGGCGTGGACACGGCCAGAATCAGATCCGGTCGCTCGTCTTTCATCTGATGAGCGATTTGCAAAACCGTGGACATGGAGCCTTGAGCGTTATGCTCCAAGTAGGTCACTTCTAGGCCCATCTCGGCCAGTTGCTCTTTAAACCCCAAGACGGCCTCGTCTAAAGAGGTGTGCTCCACAAACTGGTTGATGGAGATAACGTAAGCCAAAGCCCCACCGGCTTGACCGATAATTAATAATAAGGCTATAGACAAAAGACCAGTTTTTATTCCGCGCATAATCGCCTCGACAAGGAGCCGTTAAAAGCCCTAGAGGATGGCTTAAAGGAAACTTGGGGTTAACCCTTTCAGGGCTAGCCAAGGTTTTAGCGGGAGCCCACAGCCGCGACCTTTAGGCCATTTTCGCCGTTTATGATGATTGGGGAGAAATTAAAGACGAAAACCATTCTAAAAGGGGTCAACTCCGATAGAATGGGACTTTCGCTTTTATCGAATAATTACAGCACATTCGCCCTAAAAAGGCAAATACTTTACAAAGCGGATTTCACTCCCCCTAACTTTCGCGGGTCTTAATGGCTAAAGGGCGCCTTTTTAAGCCCCCTCAAGTTTTAGCCTTTAAAGGCCAGTTCCCGATAGAGTCAAACCGTAAAATCGCTTTGATCCGTTTATAAACAAATAATAAGCGTTCGCGAATAGCTATAAATTTTATTTTTAAATAAGTTAATACCCACCTTCTTAATCATTCAAAAAAATTAATACTCTAAAGTTAAAACTTAAACTTTATAGATCCGCTTTTTTCGGGTCGGATTGGGCCATATTTTTTGACGCTAACTAAGGTTTTTTGGTATACTTATTAACCTAGCCACCGGAAGCGTTTGTAATCCTAGCCTTCCATCAAGACTCCTGGCTACGCTTCAAGATTGTTTTTTAGGGAAGCTATATTAACGATCAATCTTTATTATTAACGCTTTATTATTAACGATTGTTCTTCCCTGTTTGAGGCCTTAAAAGTCGGGAGCGCCTTAAAGGAGCGGTCCTTCTATTATTATCCCCTCCTACCTAAAAGACTATATTTTAGGTTATTTTGACCTTTTAATATTTATTTGGCCAAATTTACCTGGCGACATTACGTTTTACTCTGTCTTGTCGTAAAATATCGTTATCCGTTTATAACTTTATAAAGGATATTGAGTTCAAAAATGAGTCTATACACAAAACTGTTAATCTCATTTGTCGGCCCTATTCTCATAATATTCACCGTCATCACCACTGTCGACTACTTCACCGAACGGGAAAAAGCCATCACCCTGGTCACGCGGCAGCTTAATCAACAAGCCGCCCACAAGGCCGCCGCGGTCAATGGCTTTTTTGAGGCCATGGAGCCAGCGGTCCGCATGATGGCCGCTTACTTGGACGTGGCTAAGCTAGAAACTGACCAGGAGTATTTTGACCTTTTAAAGCTCTCTTTATCGGTTCGGCCCGAGGCTTACGGGGCGGCGGTGGCTTATGGGGTGGGTAAATACTCGCCGGATAAACCCCTTTACGCCCCTTACGCCACCAAAAAAGGGGAAACGACTTTAATCGACCCTAATCACGGGGCTTATGACTACACAACCGACGCGGAAAATGGCTCCTGGTTTATCGTCCCCTACCAAACTGGCCAAAACCTGTGGACTGAGCCCTACTTTGACCAGGGGGCCGGGGATATCTGGATGTGCTCCTACGCCGTGCCTTTCACCTACCATAACGAAAAGGCCGGGGTGGCCACGGTGGACGTTTCCATTAGCGGTTTGGGGGCTATTTTTCAGGAGGGCCAAGCCGAGCTCGATCAGTTGGCCGAAGGCGGGTATTACTTTATCATTAGCCCCACCGGGCGTTTTATCTACCACCCTAACCAAGATTTAATCGCTAGTGAGGCTAATTTAATCAATTTAAACCTCAATTCCACTTTAAGCGAAGAAGATAAGCGGCTCTGGCGGGACTTCGCTAGTCAAGCCGCGGCTAAAGGGCCCTTTACGGCCCGGCTCAAAAACGCCTTAGACCAAGAAGGGACCACTTATAAGCTCATTAACCTGGCGAGCTTACCGGCCACCGGCTGGCTATTGGGCGTGGTCTGCGATGAGGCCAAGGTCATGGACCCGGTCTTTAAGTCCTTAATGAAAGACATCGCCTTTTTCGTGGCCTGTTTATTAATCTTAACCTTCGCCGTCTGGATTCCGACCTCCCGCTTAACCAAGACCTTGAGCCGGATGGCCGAGGTCTTAAGGCGGCAGTTTGACGCGGTTTACGACATCTCCAACAACATCCACGCCGACACCACCAGCATGTCCGAATCAGCCCAAGCCGAGTCCCAACGGTTTGACGAGATCAGTCAGAATTTAGAGGATATCTCCAAAAACTCTTTGGATAACCAACAGACGGCCCAGAAAGGGGCCCAAATCGGGGAAAACGCCTCCCAGCAGGTCTCCTTTGGCCAAGACGCGGTCACCAACATGCTGGAGGCCATGCGGACCATTAGCGAGTCGTCCTCATCCATTGGGAACATCTTAAAGAACATTGAGAGCGTCTCCTTTCAGACCAACCTTTTGGCTTTAAACGCCTCCGTGGAGGCCGCTAGAGCCGGGGAGGCGGGGAGCGGCTTCGCCGTGGTGGCCGAGGAAGTGCGGAACCTCGCCCAAAGATCCTCGGACTCGGTGCGGAACACCAACGCTTTTATGGACAATAACCAACGGCAGATCGTTAATGGCGAGAACATCTCCCAAAAGTTGGCCGATAGTTTTAAGTCTTTAACCCAGACCTCCAAGGAGACCACCGAAACCTTACGGACTATCACCCGGGAAGTGGATAAAGAGGTGGAGAAGATCAATTCCTTAAACCAAGAGATCGCCAAGATGCGCTCGGTGACCCAAGAGACCATTGGCAATTCGCAAAGGGTTTTAACCCAGTCGGAAAACCTGAAAAAGCAGAACACCGAGTTAAGGCTAATCATTGAGGAGCTGGAGACTTTATTGCGAAAAAAGTAGCCTTTAACCCTTTTTAAGTCCCAAAAACCAATAGGCGCGGTTAGCTAAAGATCAAAGCTAACCGCGCCTTTAAGTTTTGTCTAGAACCCGTAAGGCCCTATGAAGAGGGAAAAATCACTCGAATCTAGGCCTTCTTTTTATAGAATACTTAAAGCGTTGGATGAGTAAATATCTTTTATTTATATCACCGGTATCGCCAAAAAACTCCAATTTAAGATTTTTCCGCCCTAAATCTTATTAAGAACCACTCGCCACTTATTTACTCGCTAAAAGCTTAAACTTTGACGAACCTTAATAGATGTGATAAATATAATTTACTTCGCCACCGGCCTTTGGCCTCTATTGCGCTCGGGCTGGCGTTCAAGCGTTCCTAAACCTTTTGACCGCCACGACTTTCTGAGGCCGCCATGGCCGTAAACTCCAAAAAGGCTGAAACATTCGCCGCCTTAAAGGATTGTTTCGGGAGAAGACCTAAGCGCGATGAAACTAATTTTTATTTTAGCGTTAAGGCTGGCCCCAGTCTTTGGCGCTGATTAACGATTTTTTAGCCTTCAAAAAACGTTATTTAACCAATAAAATCAATATTATAGCGTTATTTAATTAAAAGGATTTTTAGTATGGCAGAGTTGAATAAAGGCCCAGCCTCAAGCGCCCAAACGTTTGAAATAATCATTCGTAAAAAAGCCATTTACGTGGATAAGACCTCCTATCTGGCCAATTTATTATCGGACGATAACAAAGTCTGGTTTCTGGCCCGGCCCCATCGTTTCGGGAAATCTTTAACCGTGTCTACCTTAAAAGCCGTGTTTTCCGAAGAGAAACGGGAGCTTTTTAAAGGGCTGGACATTGAAAGTCGCCTCAGTGAGGCCAGGTTCGCCCCTCGCCCGGTCATTCATCTGGATATGAGTGGACCAACCGATGACGACACCTTGGAAGTTCTTAAGCGGACTTTGGGGGAAATGATCATTGATATCGCTGAAAACCAAGACATCACGTTGGACCCAACCCTCCCGCCTAAGAGTCTTTTAGCTAAATTGATCAAGCGATCCGTCAAAAATTCCAAGCGTAAAGTGGCCATCCTGATAGACGAGTATGACTCCCCCTTAATCGCTTTTAAGAGGAGAAGCGAAGAGGAGTATGATAAATTAGTCGAATCTTTGCGCAATTTTTTTAAAATACTTAAGTCGTTAGATGAGTATATATCTTTTATTTTTATCACCGGTATCACTAGAAGCCTTCAATTTGACCTTTTTTCTGTCTTAAACACATTTAGTGATATATCCGCCAATCCTCAATTTGGAGCTATGTGTGGTTTCACCCAGGAGGAACTGGAGGATAAATTCGCTCATCATATTAAACGGACCGCCACGACCCTCAAGATGTCCGAGAAGGAACTAGTGACCAAGATGGCGGACTACTACAATGGCTTCTCTTTTGATGGGATAACCCGCCTATATAACCCTTTTTCCACTTTGCGGTTTTTTCAAGACCAAATATTTTCAAACTACTGGTTTGACACTGGGACTTCAATATTACCGCTTAATTTACTGAAAAAACAACCTCTGACGGTGGAAGCGTTTCGTGGACTCGAAGTTAGCGCGGATTTCCCGAGAATACCAGGCAAATTAACCCCAAATAATCCCGTAAGTTTTCTTTACCAGACTGGTTACCTGGCTTTGCGGCCTGGAGCGGAGGCTGGCGAATTCACCTTAGATTTTCCCAATCACGAGGTTCTGACGTCTATGTCAATACTGGTGGTTGAAGATATTCTCGGTGAATTAGCGATTTCCGCGGTATTCCAAGACACGAAAAAAGCCTTAATCAACGGGGACGCCGCCGCGCTCATTAAGGCGTTCAACCAATTCTTCGCCAAATTCCCTTATGATGATTATGGGGCCGCTAAAACCAAATCCGAAAAGAAGTCAAATGGGGAGAAGGAAGAAGAAGCCAATGAGAAGAAAGAAGATGTGTCAGACGCGGAAAAAATTACTAATAGGGAATCGTTATTCCGATCGCGTTTATTAAGTCTTCTCTATTGCGCGATTGACTTGGTTTTCGCCGAGATTCACAGTAGTCGTGGCCGATCGGACATTGTGGCGCAAAGCGGAAAGTGGACCTGGGTCATGGAATTAAAAGTTTGCCTCAAGAAATCTGAAGAACAAACGACTCTTAATAAAGCTCGGACCCAGATGATTGAAAAACGTTACGCCGCGGGTTTTGAAAATCCTATTTGCCTGGGGATAGTCATCAATAACGAAACGAGAGCTATCGCCCGTTGGGATAACTTTGGGGATTTAGCGAAAGAATATGAGGCCAAACAAAACCGTTCGCCCAAAAAGCGCTTAAAAAGCGAATCCCCCAAAGATTAAAGCCCTAACCGTCTTCATGGGCCTGGTTACGGCTTACTAGCGGGTGGCCCATCGGGCTTGGCTTCGATCGTCACCTTCTGGCCCTAGGTTCGTCACCAGACTTACGCTAAGCCGGGAATAAACTTCGGATTAGAGAACGCCTTTAAGGCGAACCAAGCCTCCAGCCAAACCGCTCGAAACCCCCCAAATCCAGTCCAATCCAATCCAATCCAATCCAGGCCAGTCCAGGCCAATCCAGGCGACAGGTTTACTTAACGACCCCTTTGGGGCTAGGAACCTTTTAGCGACCGCCAACGATAATTTATCAGATGGATGTTTATTGCCGGACGTAGGTGAAAAGGTAGAGGCCAATGAGCCCAAAAAAACAATTGGGGGCCCAAGCCGCCAAAAAGGGGGGCAATAACCCGGTGTAACCCACCGAGCGGGAAAGCTCCAAGGAGATTAAGTAGACAAAGGAAATGGTTAGGCCAATGACTAACCCCAAAGCCACGGAGCCGCCCTTTTCCCGCCAGAAGCCAATGGGTAAACCCACTAAGACCATGATAAGGGGGATAAAGGGCCGGGAAAACTTAAACTGGAAGTCCACCAGCTGCCGGATGGGATAGAACCCCTCGGCGTACAGCCGGGCCACCACCTCGCGTAAGCCCATGACGCTTAACTCATCGCTATTGGCCACCCCGTGCCGACCCAAACCTTTAGGGGGCATGGGCCAATCCGGTAAAGTTAAGGTGTCCGAGCGGACCAACTGGAAGGACCTTTGCCCGTCCTCGCCGTAGTGGTAGATCTTTTCTTGGGCCTCGATTAACGTCAAGCCCTCCGGGCTAAAGAGCCCCTTAGCCGCTTCCATCCGCCGAGAGAGGTTAAAGTTCTCGTCCAAGACCAATAAAGAGATGGATAAAGCCTCGCCGCTACTTTCTTTATAGGAGCCCAAGTGGGTTAAAAGGCGTAATTCCTTAAACCAGACGTCCTCCACCGTTAAAGCCGAGGCCTCAGCCCGGCGGTTCCGAACCTGGCCTTCCCAGATCTCGTTAACCACCCTTTGGGTCATGGGGGTTAAAAGGTTGTTTAAAAGGAAAACAAATAAACTTAAACCCACCCCAATAACCACAAATGGGGCTGAGAGCCGATAAAGGCTAACCCCGCTCCCTTTAAAGGCCACAATTTCCGAGTTGCGCGAAAGAAGGACCAAAGAGATGAGAATGGAGGCTAAGGTGGCCACCGGGATGAGTAAGACCAGGACATTGGGGATCTGGGCCAAGAAGTAGGTTAAAACCGACTTTAAGGGAATGTTGTGGCTAACGAACTCGGAGATTTTCTCCACAAAGTCCACGGTTAAAAAGAGGGCCAAAAAGCCAGCTAAACATAAGCCCAAGTGGCGAAAGAAGAGCCCAGCCATGTAGCGATCAATGACGCTAATCATCTTAGCCGCCTTCCGGCTCGCCGACGCTTAAGCCACCTGGCCCAGACCTCGGCCGGGTCAATGGGTTGGACGCTATTGACGCCCTTTAACAACCAAACGACCATTAACAAGGACAAAAAGACCGGGGTCCAAATGGCCACGACTGGCGGGATAGCCCCAGTCTCCCCTAAGGTCCAGCCTAAGGAGAACAAAGAGTAGTACAGAATAAAGATGGACAGCCCAATGACCAAACCAAAGTTCCGGCCCTTGGCCCGAAAGCTGGCCCCTAAAGGCACCCCAGCTAAGGCCATTAAAAAGGCGGCCACCGGAAAAGAGAACCGCCGGTGCCACTCCAATAGATAGACCTGGTAACTGGAGCTACCGCTCGCCCGTTGCTTATTGGCCGTTGGCCTTAGCTCCCCCGTGGGCATCTCCGAGCGGCCCAAAGCCAAAAACTCGCTATTCCCCTCAAACTCCGGGCCCGGGGAGATTTTGAGCTCATAGGTGTCAAAGAAGATACTGTCCACGGACTGGCGATCCTGAAACATCCGGTCAATAACCCCATCGTGTAAGCGAAAAAGGAGCATCTGTTGCAAAAGATCGATGTCCAGTAAACCGGTCCTGGCCACCACCAAGGTGTTTTCCCCCGGGGACCTTCGGTCATTAATGACAATATTAGCCATGGTCTCGGAGTGGGCCGGTAGTTGCCCGACGTAAATGGTTAGCCCCGGAAACTCCCGCACAAAAACCTGCTCTTTAATGGCCAAATCCGCCCGGGCTTTGGCTAGGGCCATAATTTCCGAACGGAAGCGGGTGTTGGCCGCCGGGGTGAGCCAGACGTTAAAAAGTCCGGTGATTAAAGCCGCGGCCAAGCCAAAGACAATGACCGGCGGGGTCAACTGGAGTAAGGAGACGCCCGAGGCCTTTAAGACGGTGATCTCCGAATCGGCCGACATCCGTAAGAAGGTGGTTAAAGAGGCTAGCATGGCGGCCATGGGGATGGACATGGACAGCATTTTGGGGAGGATCAAAAAAAAGACCCGAAAAATGACCCTAGCCTCCACCCCTTTGCCCACCACCAGATCCGTTAAGGACATGACCCTAGCCATGAGCAAAATAAAGGTGAAGACCAAAAGATTGACTAAAAAAGCCGGGATGGTCTCGCCAATGACGCAGACGTTTATAAGATGGGGGCGCGATAAGGCCACTTTCTGACCCGTCTTAGGAGCCCCGGTTAGGGGACCTTTGGTAACGGTTCACCATCCGGTTATGCTCGGCTAGCGTCTCGGAAAAGTGGTGGGTGCCATCGTTGCGGGAAACAAAGTATAAAAAAGGACCCGGGGCCGGGTTTAAGACGGCCTTAATGGACTCCTCCCCCGGGCTAGCGATAGGCCCTGGGGGCAAACCGTCAATGACGTAGGTGTTGTAGGGGTGCGGGGTCTCTAAGTGCGACCTTTTTAAGTTCCCGTCAAAGTTATCCAAACCATAGATAACCGTGGGGTCGGTCTGGAGGCGCATGCCCTTTTCCAAGCGGTTCAAGAAAACGCCGGCGATTAAGGGCCGCTCCTCGGGTTTGGCCGTCTCCTTTTCCACAATGGAGGCTAAAGTGACCACCTCGGTTTGGCTCATGCCCTTCATGGCGGCGGTGGCCCCGTGCTTGTTCCAGACCTTTAAAAACTGCCCGGTCATGGCGGTGATAATGGCTTTTAACGAGGTCCCCCGGGGAAAGCTATAGGTCTCCGGGAAAAGGTAACCCTCCAAGGTGGCCCCTTTAAGCCCTAAGGAGGCGATAAATTCGGGGTCCCGGCACAGAGCCAGAAAATCGCTAGCCCGCCCTAAACCGGCGTCCTCCACGGCTTTAGCGATCTCGACCATGGTCCGGCCCTCGGGCACGGTGAAGGGGTAAAGCTTAAAATTGCCCTTATGGAGAGCGGCGATGGTCCCCCAGACGTCCAAAGAAGGGTCCATAGCTTGCTCGCCAGCCTTTAAGCTAGTGGGTTTACCGAGTAAAGAGCGGATCTTTAAGGCCCAAGCGAAGGCCTCGGGCGAGCGGATAATCCCCTTTTGTTTTAGAAGCTGAGCGATCTGGGCTGAGCTCGCCCCTGGGGGGATGGAGACCACCACTTCCCGGCTATGGGTTTCGGGGGCTAAAAAGTTCTGGGAGTAAACCAAAAGCTTAATAAACCCGGCGATGAGGATCCCCAGGACGATAACCCCGGTGAAACCAATGAACCGGCTAAAAAAGCTGGGCCCAGTCTTAATTTTCGGTCGGGGGTTCACCGGCGCGGAGCCTGGCAGTTTAAGGGCGCTCATAGATCTTGGGCCTTTATCGTCGAGCCATGACGGGCCAGATAGCCATCTAAAATTAAAGTGGCCGCGGTTTTGTCGACCACGGCCCGCCTTTGGCGAGCGTCTAGCCCGCCTTCTTTTAAAACCCGCTCCGCCTCAACCGTGGTCAGCCACTCTTCCCAGGTGGCCACGGTGGCCCCGAGCTTGGCTCGGAATTCATAAGCCAGGGCCATAACCCTTTGGGCCTCGGGGCCTAAACGGCCATCCGTCCGCCGGGGCAACCCTAAAACCAAAAAATTGGTTTGGTATTCTTTGAGTAAGCCCGCGACCTTATCTAAAAAGGCCTTATGCGGTCGCCGGTCTAAAACCGTTAAGGGCTGAGCCGTTAAACCCAAAGGGTCAGTGACCGCCACTCCGACTCGTTTTTCGCCCACGTCCAGGGCCAGAACTCTCGGCAATTAAATATCCTTTCCCCTTCTTGGAGATTCACTTAGGGGATTTTAGCGCTTTGGTCTTCTTAAAACAAGGGTTGACCTTGGTGAAAGTTTTAAGTAGTTTCAGTTCAAAAGCCTATATTAATTGGAATAATTTAGTTAAAACAATTTCTTTAGATTGTTATTTAAAGCTATTAGCAAGTTTATACAAATACGATACAATAAATAATGTATAAAAAATCTTAAATTTAGTTTATAAAATAATTAAAATATTTTTAAGAATTAAACAGCAAAATTAACTATCTTTTAAAAGACTTAATTATGTTGTTAAGCGGTAAATAAATAGATAACTAACAATTATTAACTATATTAATCTTAATTACGTTCCATAACTTATTTTTTGACAAAAAGAAGTTTTTTTAAGGTCTAAAATTCCCAAGGAACCCGACGAGGCTTAGTCTTTTCGCTCGGCCCGGCTTAAAAGATTTTCCCGGGTTTTAGGGGCGTTATTTTCCATTTTTTTAACTTTTTTATAACCCAAAGACTAATTTCACGCCCTAAAGCGTCTTTAAAGAGCGGCTACCCGCCTAAGGTCAGTTTTCGATTGATTTTTTCTGACGGTCTGTTTAGAATTAAGGGATAAGATAACCGGTCAACTTATAGGTCCGGCTATTATCTATTGATTTTAGGGATCCACCATTCCTTTAGGAGAATAACCATGCCTTTTCCAGTGGACCTGACTAAACCCAACGCCTCCCAAGTGGCCGTCTCGGAACTGGCCTTTTTCCAAAAAGTGTACCTCTGGATGTGTGGGGGCCTAGTGGTCTCAGCCTTTATGACCTACGCCCTACTCCATTCCGAAAGTTGGCTGACCTTTTTGTTCGCCCAAAAGTCCACGGCCATAATCGTCATCTGCGCGGTCCAACTGGGGATAGTCTTGGGGTTTGGCGTTTTACGGAATCGGGTCTCAGCCACGGCCTTAAAAGGCCTCTTTTTGGCCTACTCGGCCTCCATGGGCATGACTTTCTCCATTGTCTGCCTAGTGTACCCCTCGACCGTCATTTTTAAGGCCTTTATCTGCGCCGCCGCCATTTACGGGGGCATGGCCGCTTATGGGCTTTTAACCAAAAAATCTCTCCAGGCTTGGGGCTCCTTTCTTTTCATGGCCCTCTTAGGCCTCTTTGTGGTTTCGCTGGTTAATATGTTCACCCGGAGCCCCATGGTGGACTACGTCATCTGCTTTGTGGGCGTCCTCCTCTTCGCGGGGCTCACGGCCTATGACCACCAAAAGTTACGGGTCATCCACGCCGGTGGTTTCGCCAACCAAGATATGGAGGAAAAGTGCGTTATCCAAGGGTCATTGGAACTGTACTTAGACTTTGTTAACCTCTTCTTGTTCTTGGTTAGAATCTTAGGCAACCGCCGCTAAATAGTTTATCGCTAGCCCCATGGCGGCCCTCGCTTTTGTCTGGTTTTTAGTTAGCTTAACCCTCATCTTGGTGGGGTTATTGTCCACTCTCATGGGCCTGGCCTACGCTGGCCAGGCCGGGGCTTTGGTGGCCTTAGGGACCGGGTTTATCGTCACGATTTTCGGCGCGAAGTTATTTCTAGCTTTCTGGCGGCGGGTCACCCAAGGGCCCGCTCCCAAAAAGACCTAAAACTAAAAGACCTAAAACCAGTTCGGGCCATAATAAGGTTAAACCTTATTATGGCCCTTTTGGTTATTTATTAAGCTTTTAAACTTTTAGCGCCTATCTTAGGCTAAAAGGCCTTTAACCTTTTCCTCCACCTCTTTAACTAGATCTAACCGCCCCAAGGTCACGTCCGCGGCCTCCAAGCCTGAAGCCAAAACCCCAGCCGTCTTAAAGCCCAGCCAACTAAAATAAGCCAAAAAACTCTCGTAAACCCCCTGGTAAACCGCTGGATCCGGGTTGCCTTGGGTCATGATAAAAAGACACTTTTTACCCGGGCTTAAGCGACCGGCGATGGCCGAAGTCTTAAAGTCCGGCTTCATCCAGGAAAAGGTCCGGTCAATGAAGATCTTGGCTTGGGCCGAGACTGAGCCAATGTAGACCGGGGCGGTGACTATCAAAAAGTCGGCCGCCGCCGCCGTCGATAAAACCAGGGAGAGATCATCGGTTAAAACGCAAAACTCGCTTTTAGTTTTGCAAGTGTAGCAAGACTGGCAACCGAGGGCCCTAAGCTCGTTCACCACGAACCGTTTAGACTCAGTTCCCGTGGGGTCGATAACGTCGATGGCGATCTCGGCTAATTTAGAGGAATTGGAGGTCATACTCGGGCTACCTAAAACGGCGACAACGGTCATGATATATTCTCCCTAAAATAGACTAACTTAAGTTAATCTATAGAGACTTTAATAAGCTATCCACCACATACTCTTGAGCCTCTAAGGTTAGACCCGGCCAAATGGGTAGACAGATCTGCCGACGGGCGATCCCCTCGGCCACTGGGGCCGAGCCCTTAGGGTTAACTAGGGTTTCCGGGTGAGATCGAAAGAAAGGTTGCTCAGTTAAAGCCGTGGCGTAAACCTCCCCAGCTAAACTGACCTTAAACTCCTCTTTGAGGCGCTCTTTTAGCTTAGCCCGGTCAACTTCGTTGGGTAGTAGAGCCAGGTACTTATAATAAGCCGGTTTTTCGTCTGGGCTAGCTAAAACCGGTCGTAGGGGGCTATTTTTTAGTAAACCATCGTAAATGGCCGCGGCGGCCCGCCTTTGGCTTAAAATCCAGTTAGCCTTCCGCATGACTCGTAAACCCAAAAGGGCGTGGATCTCTGAAGGCCGGTAGTTTAAGCCAAAAGATTGGTGGAGGTTGGAGCCGGGGTCCATTTGGCCGTGGGACCTTAAGGTTAGAAGAGCCTGATAAAGCGGCTCCGAGTTGGTGGTGACCATCCCCCCTTCGGCGGTGGTTAAAACTTTGGTGGGATAAAAGGAAAAGGCCCCGGCCAAACCTAAGTTCCCAGCCTTCAGCCCCGCGATCTCAGCCCCATGGGCGTGGGCCGCGTCCTCTAAAAAAAAGAGCCCCTTAGCTGCGGCTAAGGTTTTTATTTTCCGCCAGTTAGGGGCGATGAACCCGCCTAAGTGGACTAAGATAACGGCCCCAGTCTCCGGGGTAATCTTTCTAGCCAGATCCTCATAGTCCATTTGAAAGGAGACTGGGTCCACGTCCACTATAATAATCCGGGCCCCCGCGGCGATGGGGGCTAAAGCCGTGGCCATGAAGGTTAAGGCCGGAACCGCCACGGCCTTATTCTCTAACTTTAAGGCCCGAGCCAACATTTCCAAGGCGGCGGTCCCGCTCTGACAACCCACCGCGAACTTGGCCCCAATAAAGGCGGCGAAAACTTCCTCGAACCGCCGGGCGTTTTGGCCCATGGCCAAGCGCCCGGACAGAAGGGCTTGGCTCAGCTCTTCCCCAAGGGCTTTAGCGTCTTCCTCGTCAAAGGGCAGTTTTAAAATGGGCACTTCCATAGGGGCGAAAAACCTTTCCCCCTAAAAGGCCAGAGACGCGGCTTTTAGGGTTATTTAGCGGTTTTAATCATATCTTTAATCGCGACTTTGGGCAAGATGGGCCTTTAGGCTGAGCCGCGAAAAACGACTATTACCATAACCGTATTTAAGGATATTTATCTTATCTTTAAATATTTTATATTCATTTAAAATATGTTTTTCTATACATACAGTCATTATTTTTTAATTTTTTTCTTCTAGCCGAATTTTTAAACGCAATCGATTTTATTTTTTTTCCGGTTTGACATCTTCCAAGCGATAATATAATATGCCTTTTTTCGCGAGGGAAATCTATTTTGGCCAAAACTTTTCGGCTCCCCAATTAAGAGCGTCTTCCTTTAAGACATCCCTAATTTCCCGTTAATTCTAGCCCATTGACCTAAAATGGGTTTCTGGCCTTTAGTTAAGGTCAATTTTTTCTGGTTTTCGATTTGTCCATGACCATCATCGCCCCCTCCATTCTTTCCGCGGATCCAGCTCGTTTGGCCGCGGAAATTGAAGCCATTGAGGCCGCTGGGGCTGATTGGCTCCATATTGACATTATGGACGGTCACTTCGTCCCCAACCTCACCTTTGGCCCGTGGGCGGTGGAGATGGCCAGAAAGCTAACCAAGATGACCTTAGACGTCCATCTGATGGTGGCCGACCCCTTAACCTATGGCCCAGTCTTCGCCCGCGCTGGAGCCGATTACGTCTCCGCCCACGTGGAAACCACCCCGCATCTCCATTTAACCCTGGACTCCATTAAAAAAGCCGGGGCCAAAGTAGGTCTAGCCTTTAACCCCTTAACCCCCTTAAATCACTTAGATGACGCTCTAGAGCTCCTGGATCTTATCGTCTTAATGGGCGTTAACCCGGGTTGGCCGGGTCAAACCTTTATCCCCGGGACTTTAGAGCGGATTAAGAAAACTTCGCAGATAATCCAAGCGAACGGTCTATCCCCTAAAGTTTTGATTGAGGTGGATGGCGGCGTGGCCCCAAGTAACGCTTTTGCCTTACAAAAGGCCGGGGCCACGGTTTTAGTCAGCGGCTCTTATTTGTTTAAATCCCCTGATTATGGTAAAGCCATAGCCAGCTTACGCTTAAATAGCGACTCTAAGGCTTAAGGCCCAAAAGGAGACAACCATGGCCGAATGGCCGGTGTATAAAAATCCCCAAGAATTAGCCCAAGCGGTCGATAGCTGGCGTAAGGCCTATCACAGTCAATTTTTGGTCATGTTTTCCAGTTACTGGGGCGGATTCGTCACGGATCCAGCTCTTTGGGGCGTGCCCCCGGACGATCATATGGTCCACCGGGGCGACGCGGTCTTTGAGGCTTTTAAGTGCGTTAACGGGCGGGTCTATTGCTTAGAGCCCCACTTGGAGCGCTTAAAGAACTCGGCCTTAGGTTTAGAGCTGCCTTTGCCCGAAGTCTTTAACCAAACTTTAGAGATTATTAAAAAGGCTTACGAGCTGGGCGGGGTGGAGAACTTACTCATCCGGATCAACGTCTCCCGGGGCCCGGGGAGCTTTACGGTTAACCCCTACGACTCCCAAGGGAGCCAGTTCTACTTAACCACGGCTCATCTGAAGCTACCTAAAGAGGAAACTTATTTAAAGGGCGTTACCGCCCACACCGCCCCCTTTCCGGCCCAAACCTCCTTCGCCGCCATTAAAAGCTGTAATTACCTCCAGCAAGTCTTGGCCAAAAAAGCGGCCCTGGACGCGGGGGCCGATTATCCCATTAGCTTTGACGCGGACGGCTTACTGACCGAGGGGGCCACGGAAAACGCGGTGGCGGTCACCAAAAGCGGCGAGCTCATCGCCCCGTCCTATAAGCGCATCTTAAAGGGCGTGACCTTAGGCCGGGTCTTAGCCCACGCCCAAGACTTGGTTAAAGAGGGTCTTTTAAAGTCCGCTGGCTTACGGGACATCACGAAAGAGGACTTGGAAAAAGAGGCCCAAGAGCTCTTCTTCACGGCCACCACCTTTGACGTTTTACCCATCACCGCCTGGGATGGGCGGAAGGTGGGGACCGGCGAGCCGGGGCCAGTGGCGAAAGAGCTTAATAAGCGCCTTCATAAGGAAATTAATGGCGATAACCCTTTTACCATTGACTTAAAGGGCGGCCAGCGCTAAAACCGTGGCCAACAAAAAACGCCAAGCCATCTTCAGTCTGGCCTTAACCTTGGCTTTAGCCATTTTGGCCGGTCTCTACGCCAAAAACCATTGGGCTGAGTTTAAAACTCTTTTAGCCACGCCCATTTGGCTCGGTCAGTGGGTGGCCATCTTCGCCAGTATGCTTTTGACTTTAGTCATTAATAGCGAGCTCCTTCGAACTGGCGTTCGAGTCATGGGCGTCCCTTTAGGTTTCAAAGAAGGCTTAGCCTTAGCCATGTCGACCATGGGGGCCAATTATTTTATTCCCTTAAAGGGCGGAGCCGGGTTACGGGCTTATTACTTAAAAGCCCGCTGGAAGATGCCTTTCACCGACTTTATCGCCCAGTTATTCGCCATCAGCGTGGTGGCTTTAGCGGTGGGCTCGTTTTTGGCTTTTTGGGGTTTGTGGTTTATGGCGGGGACCGAGGCCACTAAACCTTTATTAGGTTACTTTGGGGGGACCTTTATCCTCGGCTTGGCCTCTATAATGTTCCTGGGCCGGATTCCTTTAACCGATAAAGTTCCCCGTTTGGCCGCCTTAGCCCGCGGCTGGGACGTTTTTCGGGCCAACCCCAAAGTCTCTTTGTGGCTCGCCTTATTACAAGTGGCTTACTACTTGGTTTTGGCTTTAGTCAATCGTCTTTGTTTTGAGGCTTTTGGCGTCTCGCTCGGTTGGGGCCAAGCCCTTTTTTACTCGGCCGTCCAACTCCACTCCACCATTATTAACTTAACCCCCGCGGGTCTAGGGGTGGTGGAGGCTTTTGGGGTCTTAGCGGGCCAGGTGTTAAACTTCACCCCAGCCGTGGCCCTTTTAGCCCAAGGCTTGTACCGGCTCTCGCAGTTAACCCTTTTAATCTTAATCGGTCTGTGGGGTTGGCGGTTTTTGGCTCGGGGGAAAACCTTGAATAGCGTGACGATTGACGGGGAGAAAGCTTGATCGCCATCATTGACTACGAGGCTGGCAACCAAACCAGCGTTCAAAGGGCTTTGGGCTCTTTAGGGGCTCAAAGCTTAGTTACGAGCGATCTAGCGGTTTTGCGGCGAGCTAAAGGTTTAATCTTCCCCGGGGTTGGGGCCGCTGGCCAAGCCATGGAGCGGTTAACTCAGTCGGGCCTGGGCCAAGAGATCGTTAGTTTAGCTAAATCCGGGCGGCCTTTTTTAGGCATCTGCTTAGGTTGCCAGATCATGCTGGAAAGAAGCGAGGAAAATAACGCTAAAACTTTAGGCGTCTTACCGGGCCAAGTCGCGCGTTTTGATCCCACGGTTAAAGACGAGGCCGGGATCCCCATTCGCGTCCCCCACATGGGTTGGAACGAGGTCCAGTTGGTTAAACCCTCCCTTCTATTTGAAGGCGTGGGGGAAAAAGACCAGTTCTACTTTGTCCATAGTTACTATCCGGCCCCCCCAGAAGATCTGGTTATTGGCCTGACCCAGCATGGGCGGAAGTTCGCCTCCTTTTTGGGCCGAGACGGCCTTTGGGCCCTCCAGTTTCACCCGGAAAAAAGTGGGCCCCCTGGGTTAAAGATTTTGGAGAACTTTGTCCACTACTGCCATCGAGCCGCCGCATGCTAAGTAAAAGACTCATACCTTGCTTAGACGTTCGAGACGGGCTTTTGACCAAGGGCGTTAAGTTTCTGGACAACCAGAACTTAGGCGATCCCGTGGAGGCGGCCCGGCGGTATTACTTGGAGGGGGCCGATGAGATCGTTTTCTACGACATCACGGCCTCCGCTGAGGGGCGGGGCATTTTCTTAAAGGTCGTGGAAAAGGTGGCCGCCGCTATATTTATCCCTTTTTCCGTGGGCGGGGGGCTTTCCACGGTCCCCCAGATGCGCGATGTCCTCTTGGCTGGGGCGGAAAAGATCTCCCTTAACTCGGCCGCGGTCAAGAACCCTAACTTAATCGCCGAGGCCGCGGCGGCTTTTGGCTCCCAGGCCGTGGTCTTAGGCTTGGACGCCCGGAAATCCGCCCTCCCCTCTTGCCCCAGCGGCTATGAGGTGGTCATTAACGGCGGCCGGGTCCCCACCGGTAAAGACGCCCTAGCCTGGGCCCAAGAGGCTGAGCGGTTAGGGGTGGGGGAAATCTGCCTTAACTCCATTGACGCGGACGGCACCAAGGACGGTTACGAACTGACGATAACCAGTTTGATCGCGCGAAACGTCATTGTCCCGGTCATCGCCTCGGGCGGGGCTGGGGAGCCGAAACATTTATTGGCGGCTTTAACCAGCGGCGGGGCTTCGGCGGCTTTGGTGGCCTCCATTGTCCACTTTCGGGAATACTCGATTTTGGAGCTCAAAAACTACCTAAAAGAGCGCGGCTGCCCGGTTAGGCCCATCAACTGGTAGGTATTAAAGTAGTTTTTAGAGAATTATTGGCGTTAAAATAAGTCTTATATATCATACTTTAACCGAGACAATCTTTTTGGCGCCATTATTGCAGACTACTCGAGCCAACTTCCCTCCCCCTAGGGGAAGGGAGGTTTAAACCGTCTGGAGCCTTGGCTGGTTAGGTTCAGGAAGAACTTTTGTTAAGCCAAAAAACAAAAATTTTCCTTGATTTTCCCTTTTTTTTATGTGAAGATACATTTGTGAAAAGTATGTTTTAGAAATTTTCACTGTTTTTTTTCGAGGCTTTTTAGCCTGGCCTTTAAACGGTTTTTAGATGGTTGACCCAGCTGGTCTGGGGTTTTTTCCAGCATTATTTGTTTGTGTCCGATCCCGCCTCCGACCCCGGGATTTTGAGACTGTTCCGGTTCCGGGTCCCCCTATTGTTAGGCTTAAATTTGTCTTTACTCAGATTGATTCTGACAAATTTTCACACATTTAAAACTAAAGCCGTCACGTTGGCAGTTTTAATGCCCAAGAATTCTCCAAACCGCCCCCTTATTGGCTCTGACCTCTGGGGATTGGGCGCTCAGGATTTACGGGTCATTGGATAATTGTCTTTTTATATATACGATTATGACCTTCCTGGAGGTCTCGCTAGGTTTTTTTAGGGCCGCGTGTAGCCGCGGCGACATAGCTTTACGGAGTAGTTGATAATGAAAACGATTTATGTTGGGAATTTACCTTTCAGCTCGACCCAGGCCGAGATTAGCGACCTTTTTGGCCGCTACGGGACTGTTCACTCGGTCAATTTGATCAGCGACCGGGAGACTGGGCGTCCCCGGGGGTTCGGATTCGTGGAAATGGATCCCGAACAAGCCCTCTTGGCCATCGAGGCCCTGAACGGCATTGAGCTTGGCGGTCGCAGCCTACGGGTTAATGAAGCCCGGGGCCGGGAAGAAAGGGGCGGGAACCGCTCTAACTTTCGCCGAAACGAATGATCACTAACGATCTTAGATTGGCCCAGCCTAAGGGTTTTAACCCCAGACTGGCCATAGCTGAAATAAAACCAGGCGTTGGCCTTTTTGGCTAGTTTAGCCGCTTTGGCCCTCGCGGACGCGTCACGCGTTATTCTGGAGGCTCACTGAAATACGTCGTTCTTCGGCGCGATTGACATAAGGGCGAAACGGTCCATTCCCACCAAGCTCGAAGTCCATAGACTGAGCGGGAACTCCACAACGCGGCTTGGCGGCTGGTTCCTCCAAGCGTCAATGGTCCCCTTATAGCGTTAGGGGGCAATCACTGTCCGGCCTCATATTTCTGGTATCTACTGGTTTTTTTCGGGCTTGTGTTATTTTTTCCTTTTTAGGGCTATTGGGTTTTTCGCGCCTACCCAATAGCCCTTTTTTTTTCTCTAGCCCCTTATGGGGCTAGTCCGCCAAAACTCTTGACAACTATCGAAAAATATGACTATATTTATAAAAAACTAGATAATAAAAATATGGAGCGAATCAGCCTGATGAATGATAATAGTTATTATAAAAACTTACCTATTGAGATAAAAAATTAATAATTTATTGCTAAATATTAATTTATATATTTAAGAATTTATTTAAATTGATTACATAATCAAGTAATATATCAATCATAAAGGACCCATACATGATTAATAAGTGGACATTAGCGAATTTTAAATCTGTTAAATCAGAGACAGAGCTAACTTTTGCGCCATTAACTATTTTAACAGGTCAGAATAATAGTGGAAAGAGTACTATATTGCAATCAATTTTGCTAATTAGCCAAACTCTTTCTAATAAAATAGGAAGTCCGCCCATTGTTTTAAACGGATCCTTGGCCAGGCTTGGACAGTTCTCCGATCTCCGCTCATTTGGCAGTGAGTCTGACCATATAACAATTGGCTGGGAACAAAGAGCTCAATCACTTACCGGTTTTCAAAAAAATGGCTTCTTTGATTCTAATACTCATCAAAAACACTTTTTTACGAATAAAAATAACAATTTTACCATCAAATGTTCTCTTTCATTTGACGCCGATATCAATTGCCCAGAAAGTGATTTATATCAGCTTCAACCACAACTTTTAGAATTTAATATGTCTCTTTATGATTCGAATACATACAATAAAAATACAATATTTAAACTTAATGTCATACGTAACAATGACTCTACATCTAAAATCGCTAATATAGATAACAAATCGCGAATAAGTTCGAATTATGATATCAGTCTTGATCAAATTTTATTAGATGAAATTCTTGAAAATTTTATCTCCGCTGAACTTATTGGCTGCAAATTAAGACATTTTCAACCAGATAAATTTATTATTAAGATTAATTTGATAGATGAGATTGCCTATATATTGAAAAAAGCATTAATTGGTGATTTAAGATTATCTTCTTATAATTATTTTTATGATTTTCCTATTTCAACATCTGTCATTCAGCAGTTAAAGGACACATTACATCTAGAAAAATTTCTATGGGAGAATTTAACGAATAGACTCTTCCAAAATATAACTATTGGTAAATTAATAGACGAAATAAATAAATTATCTCATATTAAAATACGTAATTTATACCGTTTTACATGTAAGATTGATGAATTAGATAAAATTATATTCGATATTGTCAAAAATGAATTTGAAACAAATGAATTATCATGTCAAATAGAAGGATATTGTAGACCTCCCTTGCGTTTTAGAAAAGCTTATCATTATATTGAAGAATATTTTTCAACTTCAGTAAAATATCTTAGTCCTCTGCGGTGTGAAACAAAGCCTTTATATCCAATATTCACTCACACGGATCCAACTGACATTGGACTTAAAGGTGAAATGACAGCGGCTGTCCTTAATATTCACCGCCAAAGAAATATACTTTATATTCCTTCAGCGTCTTTTAGTCAAACGCCCTTTGACCTAACTCCTAAATCTGGCGATCTTAATGAGGCGGTTAACGATTGGCTGAATTATCTTGGAATCGCCAAGGCCGTTGTTAGCGTGGATAAAGGAAAATTGGGGTCTGAGCTGAAAATTTCCCTAATCAATGGCGGACCGAGTCATGACTTAACCCAGGCGGGAGTTGGCGTTAGTCAAGCGTTGCCAATCCTGGTAATGTCTTTGCTCGCTGACAAAGAAACTACGCTCATTTTCGAGCGGCCAGAACTACATCTTCACCCAATGGTTCAAGCTAAATTGGCTGATTTCTTCCTGTCAATTGTATTTTCAGGCAAACAATGTCTTATTGAGACACATAGTGAGTATCTAATCAATAGGATTCGCTATCGAGCCGCGGCTGAAGATTCAAACAATCGTGTAATTAAAAATTTGAAACTCTACTTTGTTGAAAACACTAAAGGCTCGTCTTTTTTTCGCCAAGTTGTCGTTAACGAATACGGCGCCATTTTGGCTTGGCCTAAAGGATTCTTTGACCAAAGTCCAGACGAAGCCGAGTCAATAATTAGCGCGGCTATCGCCAAAAGGAAGCGGCCAAGAGTTATTTAGACCATGTTTGGCGTTACCATTGGCGCTGATGTTTTCAGACCGCCGGGACCATCAAGGTTCAGATCCAGGTTCAGAGAGCGATGTTATTCGATTCCTTGATTATCTGACTCTTTTATATAAATTTTTAACAATGACTCAAGTTCCCACCTTCAGGAGCGTCGGCTGACAAGTCGCGAGTATCCTGGAAAATGATCCCTACCAATGGTCTAAGCTGGTGGTCGTAGGCGGAGCGTTCCAGGACAAGGCCAAGTTCATATCCCAGAGCTTATCAGGCTGGCCAGCTGGACAACGGGGCCCATTTGGGCCATCGGAAACCAGATATTTCAGGCGGTCTTCCTCCGTCATGAGCGGATCATCGAGTTCTTTGTCGTTTTTAGGATATGGTTTCATATGTTTAGAGCAATCTTTAATAATGTTCAGTACTAGTTAATGGTATCTAGGTTGATATGGTTAAACATGGTCAATTGTCATGATTCTATCAAATTTAATAGTATTGAGCGAAATTTGCGCCATCCCCAAACGCCCCAAAAATCTTTACCACCAGGAAACCCTTAAATATTAAGCTCCTCCGCTAATCGCTAAAAAGTGTCAGCGAAATAAATTTCCTCCGGTAATCCTTATACCCAGGAGTCCGGCCTTCCTCCTTGCCCCTGGGCTTAAAATAACCTATAATCAATAGGAACTTTTGTTTTAATAGCGTCCCCTAGGGGCGAATGGTAAGCCTATTTATCGCGGGATCAATTCTGGAGACCAATAATGAGCGAAGTTGAGCCGAAAATTGACTATCCCCAGGTCTCTTCGGAAAACGATGGCAAATACCTGACTTTTCAACTGATCGATGAGGGTTACGGCATTGGCATCCTGAAGGTCCGGGAGATCATTGGCATGCTGCCAGTCACCCCGGTGCCCCAAACGCCCTCCTTTTTAAAAGGGGTCATTAACTTACGGGGCCAAGTCATCCCGGTGGTGGATTTACGGTTAAAGTTCGGTCTGCCCGAAGAGGAGTACACCGAAAGAACCAGCATCATCGTGGTGGAGGTTAAGGGCCTGACCAATAACATCCCCATTGGCATCGTGGTGGACACGGTCTCCGAGGTCATTAACATCCAAGCCCACGAGATCGAGCCGGCCCCGTCCTTTGGCTCGACCATTGACATGAACTTTATCCTCGGCATGGCCAAAACCAGCGATGGGGTCAAAATCCTTTTAAACATCGATTTAGTCTTGTCCGCCGAGGAGCTGGGGGCCATGTGACTCTGACCGCCCCTGGCTCTTTACACAAAATTCCTGGCTTAATGGGGTGAATTAGGGCCAGGACCGTTTATTATAGTTATCTATTTGATTCAATAAGCGTCCCCATATTCCACTTAAATTCAATTTTACTGATTTATTGTAAATTGAGATAGTTGGTGTTCTATGCCTTTTTCCGCCACTAAAAAACTTTTTTTAACCCTCACCGCTTGTCTATTTTTATTGGCTTGCGGTCAAAAGCACGAGTATAAACCCGTGCCCTTTCGGGCCCCGGAAGCTTACTCCAACCACATTGACACCGGCGAGGCCACCTACGCCGCCGAGTACTTTCCCGATGAGAAAGCCTTAACCGACCGCTTTGGCTATAATTTATACAAAGCCGGCGTTCTCCCCATTAACCTGGTCCTCCAAAACCACGGGGAAGACAATTTAGTCATCCTCCCTGGGCCCACGGTCACCGACTCCAAAGGCCAAATCTGGGAGCTCTTGCCCCAGGACGTGGTTTTGCAAAGGATTAACGATTACACTAGCGGCGTCACCCCAGGCGAAGGCGTCGCCCGGACGGCCAAAGGGGCGGTGGTTGGGGCCATCTTAGGGGCCGCGGTGGGCATCGCCACCGGCACCAACGTGGGCTCGGCCGCGGGCAAAGGGGCGGCCATTGGCGGGGCCATTGGGGTTAGCTCGGCCATTTTAGGCCAAGGTAAGGACCAGTCCGGCGATATCGCCAAAGACTACACTAACCTTTCCTTGCAACAGAGCTCTTTAGGCCCCGATGAGATCGCCCACGGGCTTTTGTTCTTCCCAGCCGAGGTCGAGCGTCCGGTCCGCCTCACGCTTAGAGTGAAGATTGGTGAGGAAAAACCCAAAACCGTGGCGCTCCCACTCTAGAGCCCGGGCGGTCGCTAGCTCGCCTTTGTCCTTAGCCGGCTTTGTTGGTCGGCGGGCCAAAATTGGTTTAAAGTTATTTTTTTATCGAACTTTTGACCAGCTAGCTTTCGCGGGGCGCTTATTATTAGCCGGCCTTTGGGGCGATGAGCGCCTTAAGGGCCGGTCTACCGCCCGTTGGAAGCTTTTTTTAACGGAAACCTGGCTCATCCTTTTAACCACTGGGGGCCTCATAGTCCTCATGGGTCTTTTGACCGGTTTTTTATGGGACGTTATCTGGTTTGGGGTCTTAGCCAACATTGGCGGCGCGGAAAACCTGGTCGCCCTAACCTTTTCCATCCAACTCCAGGAAGTCTCCCCCATCTTAGCCACCGCGGTCATCACCATGGGCCATGGGGTGCCCATGACCGTGGATCTAGCTTTGCGGAAAGCCCATGGCGAGTTCACGACCCTCTCGTCTTTAGGGGTGGCCCCAGAGCTTTTCTTGGCCTGGCCTAGGCTAACCGCTGGGCTCATTAGCTTTCCCGTCCTTTTCTTCGCTTTAGCCGTGGCCAACCTGGTGGGGCTCTACATTGGCGTCCGGAGTTCCATCGCTTTGCCTTTGGTGGATTACATGGCTAGCGTCCACTCCAGTTTAGTGGGCTTCGCCTTTTTAAAAACCGGGGTCAAGTGTTTAATGGTCGGGTTTTGCCTCAACTTTTTCTGTTTGTACGGTAGCTTCCAGATCGCCGAGGGCGACATCCGGTCCATCCCGAGGCTAGCTCGCTGGGCCATGGTCGAGACCTTTATTTACTCGACCATTTGCGTGGTCCTCATCACGGCTTTGTATGACTAACCAAACCGTTTGGGCTTTACGGTTCGTTGAGGTGGGGGTAGGGCCTTTAAAGTCCGACCTTCGCCGGCTTAACTATAAACTGCCCTTAGGGGAATGGGCCTTATGGATCGAGCCGGACCCCTTTGACGCGGCCCTTTACCGGGATCTGGCCATTGGGGCCATCGCCCCGACTTGGGGCGAGGTTTTGTGGTTTGGCCGCGGGAAACCCAAGCCCTCGGATCTCCTCGCCACCTCGCTTTTTAACCGGCGCTTGGGCTTCACCCCGAAAAACGGGCGACTCTTTTCCGGCTGTAGCTTACTGGCCA
This sequence comes from Deltaproteobacteria bacterium, assembly GCA_031273455.1. GTDB lineage: Bacteria > Desulfobacterota > Desulfarculia > Adiutricales > Adiutricaceae > JAIROO01. The sequence continues at coordinate 94,398 of JAISRZ010000069.1, forward strand.
ACTTACTGATCCACTATGTCCACGTGGTCGGGTTAGATGAGGCTACGGCTGAGGAGGAGGCTCGAGCCTGGCTGGAGCGATTAAAACTGACCCGGGAGGCTCGGACCTTAGGGGAAAAAATCGGGGATAAGGCTCACTTAGCCCTTTTAGCCTTAGCCTTGGTTAAAGAGCCGGATCTATTGGTCTTGGATCGGCCCCGGAGCTTATTTGAGCGCGATTTTCCCTTAGTGCTGGACGTTCTAAAAAACGAGCGCCAAAGACGGGAGTTCGCGGCCCTCATTATTGACGATGACTATAGCCCTTGGCGTTCCCAAGAGGGCTTACCGCGGTTCAACCTTTGGGCCAGTCCCCCTGATAATATGGAGGCGGCGGAATGCGTTACTCCTGGTCGGAAAAAATAGCGGGCTTTATCCTCTTACTCGGCTTCGCCTTCATCGCTTTAGCCATGGTTTTAGTCGGGGCCGGTCGGGACTGGCTCTCTAGCTACCAAAACTACTTCCTTCTCCTCCAAGATGGGCATGGGCTACTCCCGGGGGTTAAAGTTAAGTTCTTGCGCTTAGACATTGGCCGAGTCACCAACTTGGAATTGACCGACAACAACATGGTGAAGATCCATTTAACCATCCTCTCCGAGTACGCATCCAAACTAAAGGGCGATAGCTTAGCCAGCGTCTCTAGCCCGACCATCATTGGCAGCGAGTATATTGAGATTGTCCCGGGCGGCCCGGAAAGTCAGCCCATCCCCCCGGGTGGGCAAATCCCGGCCCGGGATCCCCAGACCATTGACGACATCATCGCCTCCATCCAGATCGAGCGGAAGCTGGAGCAGTTGGACACTATCATGCGGAACGTCGTGGCCATCACCGACCGCTTAAAAGAGCCCAATGGGCCCCTTTTTGGGACCATGGAGAACTTAAAGCGGGTCACCGGCCAAGTGGCCGCTGGCGGCGGCACGGTGGGCTCTTTGGTCATGCGCGATGTGGCCCACGAGGAGTTGGTGGCCACTTTGCAGGAATTGAAAGAGGCCAGCGAAAGTATCGCCAAATCGGCCAAAGGGTTGCAAAAGGATCTACCGGTTATCACCGCTAAGATTGAGGCCATCTTACGGCAAGTGGAGGCCGGGACTCGCTCCTTTCCCGAGGTGGCTCGAGGGGCCCGAGAAGGGGTTAGGGAAGTCGATCAAATCTTAGACTCGGTTAAACGGAATTTTCTGATCCGCGGGAACTTGTCGCCCGACACGCCCCCGGAAAGCTTAACCAGACCGGCTCGGGAATGATGACCGTGGCTAAAGGCTCTATTATCGCCCGCTTAATTTTATTGGCTCTTTTGATCGGGGCGCCTTTGGCCTGTGGGGGGCCTTTACCGCCCAATGACCCCTTTAACCTGGGGCAAGCCAAGGACAGTTTAGCTAAAGGGAACCACTGGTACCTTCGGGGGTGCCACAAAGAAGCGGCCCGGTTCTTCACTGAGGGCTTAATCTTCGCCCGGTTAGCCGATAACGCCCCTTTAATGGTCATGGCCCATAACTCTTTAGGAACCGCCCTTTTAGCCCAAGGCCAGCTAAACGCAGCGGCCAACCAACTGGCTAAAGCCTTGGATTTAACCGAGACCTTGCCCAATAAACCGGAGCTGGATAGCGTCTTAGGCAACTTGGGGACCTTAGCCTTTAAGGCCCAAAGGCCGCTAGACGCCGCCGAGTTCTGGGAGGCGGCCTTAGTCGCCGCCCCCCCCAGCCGGAAAGCCATTTACCTGGCTAACTTAGCTCGCCTCCAGCAAAACGATCCATCGTCCCCGAAATTTATGGAGTACGTGGCCGCGGCTAACGCCGCCGCCACTGACCAAGACACCCCTTTACCGGCTAAGGCCGACGCCTGGTCTTTAGCCGCCCTTTTGGCCTTCACCCAAGGGGATATCCCCGAGGCCAGCGAGCGCTTGGCGGCGGCCTTGGCTTTGGATCGCCAAACGGAAAACGTCTCGGGTCTAGCCCAAAACTTAGAGCTGGCCGGAAAAATCCAAATCAAGCAAGAGGCTTACCCCCAAGCGGCCCAGAGCTTTGACCGGGCCTTTTACCTTTACGCGGCTTTAGGCGAGCGGACGGCTTTAGGCCGGATCGTGGAGTTATTGAAAACCACCCACCAAAAAGGGTTTCCTAAAGATCTAAGCCCGTACCAAAAGATTCTCCATAACCCAACCAACTTCCAACCTCTAACCGACTCTTGCCCCTAACCTCTGGCTCAACCGCCTCTAGCCAAAAACCAGCCCGTAAAACGGCCAAAAACCGCCCGAGAGGGCTCTTAATCCCCTTAAGCCTACCATGGGGCTTGGGGGGCCTTGCCCTTAAATGGGCGTAAGCCCTGGAAATAGAAAACTTGTTAGACATCTTCTTAGCGTTCATGAAGGCTAACAATCACAATGAGGGGCTTGGTCAAAGATCTTATGGCCATAGAGACGCTAACCGCCCCCCAAAGCGCGTCCCCGGGTGGCTTTCGGCCTAATAAAAAAAGATAAAGGGACAATTAAACGGCCATAAGGGGGCCTAAGGTTGAGCCAGACGCTTAAAACCGGAATCCGTACACAAGGGGGTTAACAGGGCGGCCCTTTTTGTCTTGACGCCCACTTTTGGTAGGGCCTTACGGCCAATCGCTCTTCCCATTAAACCCCCCAAAGAATTTCCCTAAACGCCTATTGCGCCTTAACTATTCTGGCTAGGGATATCCCCACTCCCGGTAAGTTTTTTAGCTGAGCGATAGTTGAGGGCGATTAGCGAGAAGGTCTTTATAATCTAATTTTCTAGCCCCTAAATGAAAAAAACTCTATAATTTTATAGGGTGACGTTAAAAACGACATTATTTTTTGTAGAGGGCTTGACTTTCTATTCCGCGCTGGGGTAAAATGCCTTCATAAGTTAAAGGGCATCGGTTTTCGGGACTAACCTCTCAGCCAAGGGTTGATTTTAGGAAATATTAATTTCTAATAATTTTATGATAATTATACCATAAGATTGCAAAAATTGCTATCATTTCGGCGATAAATAACCTAAGACAACGACTTTTTGGGCCGCTTTAATCATTCCGGTCAACCGTAGACCGCAGGGTCTAGACTTATCGGTCCTAGGGCCTCATCGAGGCCCTGGCGACCCTGGCCCTATCATAAACGCCCGACTCAGAGAAATTTTAGTTTATTTGGCTTTTTTCCTAACGGTTTATAGCGCTTTCGCGCTATTCTAAACGCCAGGGAGGCGTTATCATGAAAGTTCGTCAAGGCTTTGTGACCAACAGCTCATCCACTAGTTTTGTCATCTCGCTGAAAGGCGATTTTACGCGGGATAATTTTTTTAAGGCCTTAGGCCTAAAAAAAGACTTCCCTTTAGCCAATGTCATAACTAGTTTATTTAAAACTATTCAGTCCAGGGCTGAAGATTTTGAGGAAATTATTCCTAAAGGCAAATCATTTGAAGATTTAACGCCTGAATGGCTAGCCGAAACGGACCACTGCGGTCTCGAAGAAGAACTGGACACCATCAAAAAGCTTTTGGCTGAAAAGCGAAAAGTTTATTTTGGAGAATTTTGGGATGATAATGGCGACGCGGCTGAAGCTTTTTTACGCTTTAGCTATTGTAGCGTTTCCACCGATGATCTGTATTTTGAGACCCTAAATGATTGACAACTCTTGATTATTCGGGTCGATCATTATTTCGCGCTTTTAATCATAAAAATGGCCCGGCTATTTTTGGTAATGAAATATCATAAATAAATGGTTAAATATCATAAATCACAAGATTTTATAGGTTAATCCAGGGCCAAACGCTCGTACCTTTAAGATCGTAGCCAATGTTCTTAAGCTAAAAGGGCGCGAAACTTGCCTGGCCCTTGACGTTTTTACGCGGTATTTGTTATTAAAATACCAATATTATGGCCTAGTTAACCAAAAGAGATCGAACTAAGTTTTTTGGCTTTTTTCTTATACTAAAAGTTTTACCCACGTTCCGCCCATTCGTAGGTCTTAAGGGGGATTTACCAAGGTTCTAAGTCCTAAGGGAGAAGTAAAGATGACCCTAAAAAGATTACCATTAGGCGATAGGTCATTCCCGCAAATTATAGACGAGAACTTTTTATACGCGGACAAAACCAGATATATCTATGAGACCCTGAACGGCGACTCCAATCGTTATTTTTTGTCCC
>JAISRZ010000090.1 GCA_031273455.1 Deltaproteobacteria bacterium
CCCCCCCGGTGGGGGGGGGGCCGGCCCACGCCCCCCCCCGACCCGGGGTCAGCCCCTTTTGAGAATCCCGAGCCTATAGGCCCTAGCCCATCCGGGAGCCCGGAAATCGGCGGCCCACCGCCCCCGCGCTTACGGGAACGGGAGAAAACCAGCCGCCGCCAGAAGCTCTTTTTATTGTCGGCGGCGGTCATCATCGCTTTTTTAATCATTGGCGTTTTGATTCTGTCCATTGTCCGGAAACCGGGCGAGGTGGCCTTACAAACCCCGGGCCGTCCGGCCCCGGCCGCGCCTTCCGCCATGAAGACCCCCAATAACCCGACCCCCAACCCCCCGGACGAGACCACTTTGGCCTCCAAAATCAACTTTGTCCAGGATCAGGAAAGCCACCACTACCGGGTCAACCAAAACGCTGGGCGACTCCTAATCATCTCCGGTCGGGTCACCAACGGCTACCCCACGGCCCGTAGCTTTATCCGGATCAAAGGCTCCTTAAAGAACGGGGCCGGGGAAGTGGTGGCCACCCGGCAGGTTTACGCGGGCAACTACTTAACCGAGGACGAGCTAATTAACTTACCCATGCGGGAAATCTTAGCCCGCTTAGCTTTAAAGGGGGGCCAAGACAACGCCAACGTCAACGTCCCGCCCAACCAAGCGGTGGGCTTTATGCTGGTTTTCGATCGTTTGCCGGACGATCTGGCCGAATATATCTTAGAGCCCGCTGGCTCTAACCCTTAGAAACCTGGCTGATAGGCCTTAAGCCCTCCCTTTGGCGGGTTTGGCCTAATGATTAGGGGCCTTTCGCCCTTAACGGAGAAAGCCTACGGTGAGTTCGCCAACCATTGGTGCCAGTTTTATGAACTTTGTTTTGAAAGCCCTTTTCAAACGCCTGGACTTTGTCAAGACGGCCAAATACCTGGCGAGCTTAGAGCCCGGTCGATCGTACGTGGAAAAGTTCAGTCAATCTGGGCCCGCTTTTGGCGATCAAGAGGCCATCGCCAACTTGGCCGCCGATTTAACGGCTAGGGCTTTAGAGGAAAAGGGCGAAACCGCCAACCGCCAAGAGATCGCCGGTTTAGTCAACATCATCTCTTGTCGGTATGACGCGGCCTTGCACAAGGTGGCCAAGGCCGCTTGCTTTAACTTAATCACCCACCTTTTTAAGTCCAAAGATCTGGACCATATCTTTGTCTCCAAAGACCAACGCGAGATTCGGTTTTTGCCCCAGATCCACGCGGCCCAGGCCGATGGTTTAGGCATTGTTTATCTAATTAACCACACTTCCCACTTTGATGAGTTCATTTTTAATGTCTTTTTAGATCAAAATGGGCTATCTTTGCCTCTTTTCGCCGCTGGCCAAAACATGATGGCCACCCCGTCTTTAGCCACCATGCTCATGCTGGGCTCCTACGTCATTGTCCGGAAAGGGGCCAGTCGGACCTATCTTTCGGCCCTGTATCACTATTGCCAGGCCTTAGCCGAGATGGGTAAACCCCAGTCCATTTTTTTAGAGGCCTGGTCCGGCGGGGCTAGAACTAGGGACGGGAGTTTACGGTACCCCAGGCGCTTAGTGACCATCCAAGGGTCTTTAGCCTCTAGGGGCGACGTTTTGGTCCAACCGGTCATCATTAGCTACAGCCGGGTCCCCGAAGACCGGGATCTATCCGAGGGCGTGGGCTTATGGTCCTGGCTGACCGGCCACCATATGGGCCGGGAGTTTTTTAAGAACCCTTTAACCCCCTTAAAAAGCTTGGCCCGGGGTCTAAAAAACCTCTATGGCCGGACCTACGTGGCTTTTGGCCAAAGTCGGTTGTTATCCGATCTGCGGGCCGAGTGGGCCGCTGGGCCCCAGGATTTGGCTTTAGACGAGTTTACCGCCCTCTACGCCATTCGGGAGATCGCTAAAGACAAAAAAATCATGACCCCCCAGATCGCCGCGAGCGCTTTAGACCCCATCCGCCGCAATGGCGGCGGCTCTTTATTGGACGCGGCGGCCCACTCAATGGAGTTTATCCGGGGGTACCACCGACGGGTCTTTGGCCAGGATCCGGATTTTGAGGATTTTATCCAGGAGCGCCCCTTAAACGAGGTTCTAGAGGATGGGCTAAACTCTTTACAAAGGCGCGAGGTTATCGCCCCCAAGCCCTTTTGGTCCAAAAAACCGCCGGCCATTATCGCCCGGCACACCTTGTCCTATTACGCCACCCATAGCGATCGTCGGCTGTATAGCCCCTCGGCCAAAGAAAACTTGGTGGTCTGCGGGGCTGGGCCCTTTGGCTTCGCCATGGTCACCTTCATTGGCCGCAGGACTTTAAACGACAAAAAGTTTCACAACTCCTCTTTGTCCCTCTATGACCCCTCGGAAACGGCCATCCAAGCCTTAGCCGACCATCGGTCCTTAACGGAAAAAGATCACCGGCTGCCCAAAAACGTCTTTCCCACCTACGACCACATGGAGGCCTTCCGGAAAGCCAGCGAGGTCATTGTGGCCGCCCCGCCGGAGGAGACCCAGGATCTTTTAAAGACCATCTTTTCGAGCTCTTTAGAGTTAAAATCTTTAATCTTAGCTAGCCGGGGGTTTGACCGGATCTCCCACCGCCTAACCATCCAAATGGCCTGGGAAGCGGCGGTGGCCGCCGGTAAACCCCAAACCAACATCTTGGTTTTGTCCGGGCCCTTTAGCCCGGACGATATCCTCCAAAACAAAGGCGGCGTCTGGATCTTAGCCGGGCCCGTGAAGACCGGTCGGGTCTCGGAGTCGTCCTTGTTTAAGTTTGGGCCCTTTAAAGTCCACCTATCCGATGACCCGGTGGGCGTCCAAACGGCGGCGGCTTTAATTGACGCTTACGCCCTCTACGGGGCTTACCTCCACCATAAAAGAGAGTTAAGAACCCCTCTGGCCATGGCCAACTTTGTCCGGGAGGTCAGTTTTGAGGCTAAGACCTTGGCTTTAGCCTTAGGCGGCCAACCCTCGACCTTTGAGTCCGATAGCCCGGCCTGGATCTCCGAGTTTATCGCCGCCGCCTTAACTGGGCCCACGCGACCCACGGTTAAACTGATGGTGGTTAAAGGGGCCGCGGGTATTCAAGAGCTCAAAAACGAGCGGCCCCAAGGGTTATGGCCGGACCCCGGGGTGGGCGGCTATTACTCCATCCACTCGGCTTACCTCGTGGCCAAACACCTTTCCTTAAGCCTACCTCTATTAGAGGCGGCCAACCAATTGTTTTGGGGTTAGGTTTTAAGCCCTTTGCGCGGCCTTAAGGAGTCTTTCAGCCAATTTTAATTGACGAATCGTTCAATTTTCGGTAATTTGAAAGCGCTCTTTTATGACTAAGTTTCCCTTAGCCCGGCCAATTTCGGTCGCTAAAAGGATTAGCCTTTTATTCTGGAGTTCGCCATGCGCCTTTTGGTCCGCCGCGCCTTGCTCGCCTCTTCCCTGATATTTCTCCTCACCGGGTGCGGAGTCTTCCATGACTACGCCCGCGATCACCAGATCCACCTTTTCTCTTTAGGGGTGGCTGACTTTATTAGCCCGGTCAAACTGAAGATGGCGGTCATCCCCTTCACGGACGAGGCGGGTTTAGGAACCCCGGAAGCTGGCCCCAACATCTCCCGCCTTTTAACTGAGGAGTTTAACCGCCGGAGCGAGCTTTTGACCCTGCCCGCCGGGGAGGTGGCCCGAGCCGTGGCCATTAGGGGGTACACCTATCCTTTGAGCCCGGAGCAGGTCATCCAGTTAGGTCGGGATCTGAACGCCAACATCATCGTTGAGGGGGCCATCGCCCAACTCGACCAACATAGCCAAAGAAAGGGCTGGCGGAAAATCATTCGCTACTTCACTAAGCAACAACGGTACGTTGAGGCCATGCTCTTGGTGACCATCTATGACGCCTCCAATGGGGTGGTTTTAGCCTCCCGGGCCAACTCGGCCACCTATAAGTTTGGCGGGTCCCCGAAAAAGGATCCCTTCGTCACCACCACTGAAACCCCGCCGCCGCCGCAAGAGGCCATTGAGGAGTCCTTGGATATGGCCATTAGCGAGGCTTACCACCGGTCTTTGGATGGTTTGGCCGCGCTACCTTTTAAAGCCCAAGTCACCGAAAGGGTCGGGGAGAAGACCGTGGCCATCGCCTTTGGGACGGAAGTGGGTCTATCGAAAGGGGAAGAGTTCGCTTACTTACCCACCCAAGAAGTTTTAACCAACGCCATTAACGTCCCTTACCAGATCCCCGGGGCCCCCAAAGCCCACCTTAGGGTCACCGAAGTCACCCCGGGCCGCTCGGTTTTGGAGATCATCGATGGCGAGGTCCATCCTGGGGAGTATATTGAAACCTGGGACAATTAGCCGCCCTTAAGGCCGCCTTTAGAACCGCCCTTATGGCGATGAGCCCCAAAGTTAGGGTCGAAAGCCGGATCTATTTAGTCTATTAAGGCGTTAAGATCGCTAAACCTCTAAGGCGTTAAGGCGTTATGGCCATCCAGAGCTGGGAAAAGAGCTTAAAGATTAATCCCCCTTTGAGGCTTTTAGCCTGAAAGGGGGAACTTTCGTATCTATTCACGGATTTTTTGGTCGTTTTTTATAATGGCGTTCTCCTATCCTATTAAAGGTTTGGCGGTAAGGCGGGTGGACCTTAAAGTTTAAACTTTGGCCAAAAGGTTTTAAGGCCAACGCCTTTCGTTGTTAGCCATTTTACTTAGCTTTGGTTAAATCTCTGAGGTAAAATATAATTTATTATCCAAAACGCTTACGCGCTAGATTTAGGCCAAAGACCATTAACGCGTTTAACCAGATTTTTCCCCCAGCTTAAAACGAGGCCGACCAATGCCAACCTCAAAGCCCAAGAAATTTAACGTCGTCGGTCCCTGCGATCCCGCGAGGCATTACACGCTACCGGCCTTTCCTAGGCTACCGGATGTCCAAAGTCTGATAAAAGACGAACTCTATTTCGTCCTCCACGCCCCCCGCCAATCAGGGAAGACCACGTCCATTTACGCCGCTGTCGCCCAGATAAACGCGGAAGGCGATTATTACGCTCTGTACTGCTCTTTAGAGGGGCTTCGGAAAATTACCGACCGGGCTCTGGCCATGAGTCTAATTGTTGGAGGCCTTAATGGGGCTTTACTCGATTCCGGGGTTAAAGCTTTGGAAAAAGTCGCGGTCAGCGGTTTTTTAGCTGAAGCTCGCGCCAGGGCTGACTTCGAAGAATACCCGGTCGGAGCCTGGTTTAAAGTATTATGTAAGTGGCTAGACAAAGATTTAGTCGTTTTCTTTGATGAGGCCGACAGCCTCACCGAACAGCCTCTTTTGTCTTTTTTGGCCCAATTAAGGACTGGCTACGGGGATAGAGCCAAAGTCGTGAAAGTTCCCTTTCCTCGCTCCATCGCCCTTATTGGTATGGTGAATCTTAGGGACTATAAGGCCAAAATACGGCCCGACTCCGAAACTTTAGGCTCAGGTAGCCCTTTTAACATCATCGCCGAGGCCCTGACCTTAGCTAACTTTACCCAAGAAGAGATTAAGGATCTTTACGGCCAGCACACCGAGGCCACCGGCCAGGTCTTCTTAGACGAGGCCGTCCAAAGGGCCTATTACTGGTCCGAGGGTCAACCTTGGCTAGTCAACGCTCTAGCCCGCGAAGTGGTTGAGGAGATACTTAGAAAAG
>JAISRZ010000097.1 GCA_031273455.1 Deltaproteobacteria bacterium
AGAAGATACATGAACCGCCTTCTAGTCAAAGAAGGCTGGCTGTTAGTCTTTGATCGGGACCCGGAAAAGACCTGGCCCGAGAAAAAATTTTGGGACACTAAGACCATAACCCAAAAGACCAGCGGGATTCAATCCGAGGAACTGACTATTCATGTGGTTGGTTTATGACCACTAAAAAACAACTTTTTCGGTCGCGTTTTAAGCGTTCCACTTAGGCTCTGGGGATTATCGCCCGCCGTTAGGTCACCCCCAACTTAAGATCCCTAACCCACCCCAATAAAAATTGGGAATTAAGGATAATTTTCCGATCTTTCCTCCAATTTCTTCCAAACAATCTTTGCGCAAATAACGTCCCTTTACATAATATTTTTTAGCCTATTATTTTTTTATAATTTTAAACATATGAGACAACTTTTTAGATTTATTTAGTTAATCGCCTTTTTCGCGTCTAAATTCCCTTAACCGCTAGTCGGAGCCCCGTAACCCTCAAGGGAAATTTCGGCCTTAATTTTGAGCTTGACAATTTGACACCAACCTAAATCCGTTCTATATTTTTTTGACCTCGGAATTAGACACACCTTGGTCTCCTTTAGAAGCCCTGAGGGTAACCTCGGGGCTTTTTTCCCGCGCCAGGCCAAAAACTTTCCCCAAAATTTTCCAATGAGCCCTATGCGCTAACAAGATCGCGATAATTTTCGCTAAAATGTTTTAAGGGCCACTTATCAATACGGACAGTTCTTAGTCCAGACCAGTTAGCCCCCAGGCGATTACGCGAAAAGTTTAAGGGCCTTTAATCCTTCTTCACCTTAAGCCTGCCTAGCCTTAGCCCTAAGTCATCCTTAGCCAGCGCCTTAACCACCTTTTAACTGGGGCCAAAAAATTAGGCTCTAACGATTAACGCCTTAATAACGTCAACCTTAGAGCCTTACGGGGTATTTAGAGCCAAATAGGCTAAGCTTTTAGGCCAGGGGGGCCCTAATCGCTGGGGGTCCGACGCCGCTTTTTAAACAAAGCTAGAGCCACCGTGGTTAAAATGATCTTGGCCGCCAATAAGAAGGCCCGGATTTTATTCCACTTCATATTGTTACCGCCCTATAACCGCCCTCAGTTAGGCCGCTCCAACCTAAGGCGGCTAACCAGAGGGACTAAGTTAGCCGGGACCTAGTTAGCTTCCTCTAGGTCCGCGATCTCATCGTCCTCAATAATCCAGGGATCCCTAAAACAAGCCACGTTCCGGCCCATGAGTTTAGCGTCGTACAAGGCCAAGTCCGAACGGCGGATAAAGTTTTGGACCGTTTCCCCGGACCGGTAAATGGTGTAGCCCACGCTAATAGTCACTGGGATGTTCCCGGTGTTGAACTTGTGGCATTGGATGCGGTGACGGAGCTTTTCCGCGAGCTTATGGGACTGCTCGATATTGGTGTCCGGGGCCACCACGGTGAACTCGTCCCCGCCGTAACGGGCCGGAAAGTCGTTCTTCCGTAAAGAGGTCCTTAAGATATCGGCCACTTGGACCAGAACCGAGTCGCCCACCAGATGGCCTAAGGTGTCATTAACGATTTTAAAGTTGTCCACGTCAATGATAAAGAGGGCCAAGGTCGGGGCGTAGGTCCTTAGCTTATCCATCTGCTCTTGGATGATCTCCATAAAACTGGCCCGGTTGTACAGCTTGGTCATGCTGTCATACAGGGCTTGTTTCCGGAAGTTATTAAGATCATTGGAGATTTTCCGGCGCTCAACTAGTTCCATCCGGGCTTTCCTTAGTAGGTTAACCCTTTCGGCGTATTCCTCGTGAATGACCTGGATACTCATGATCTGGATTTGCTTATGGATTTGCCAAGCCTTGGCCACCAAAGGCAGCTCAACCCCGTTTTCCCCCTCGGGCTCCAGCCAGATGCCGGAATTGACCTTCTCCCCCACCCGGGGCGATTTCTCAAAGAAATCCTCGGCGTCCAAAAGGAAGTATTCCAACATAGAGGAGAATTTCCAAGGGGTCGAGCAGGGGCGACCATCCGGGTCGAGCGGGAAAAGGCGGCTGTAAAAGTCAGGGACGAGGCCATAAAACTCATAGACCATGGGCCTTATCCGTTTCAAAACGGCGAACTCCATGATCCTTAGAAACTTGAGGCTCAAATCGCCATTTTGACTGACTAGCCGCTCCTCAACCGAATCGTTATCGATAACTTTGAGCTTTTGCGCGCACATAAATTAGTCCTGAGAGAAAAGGGTTTGTATATAATAGTCGCCCAAAGTTAGCTAAATAGCCCCAAAACATTTAAACCGGGGCGAATAGGCGACCAGTCACAGTCATCTGGAGGCGGCGGGGTTTTTCGTCATCATAGCCGTCGCCAAACGGGAAAAGGTCGACTCCACGTTCAAGCCGGTTTTGGCGCTGGTCTTAATGGCGGTCACGCCTTTAGACTCCAGCGAGTTAAGGACTTTCTCCGAGATTTCCCACTCCGCCTCAAGATCGGCTTTATTAATGATAAAAAAACTTGGAACCGAGGGCCCCAGGATTTTCAAAGCCTCCATGCGCAGTTTCAAAGAAACGGACAAAGTCTCTCCCCGGGTGCCATCGACCACAAACAGAAGCCCATGAGCCCCCCGCAAGTAGGAAAGGTTGACCATGCTGTAATTGTCCTGACCTTCCATGTCCCAGAGCATGAGGTTGATTTCCTCCCCCTCGACCTCAATGGTTTTCTTGGAGATTTTCACCCCCACCGTTGAAAGGTAGTTGTCTGAGAAGATGGAATTAACGTAGTGACGGACCAGGGCCGTTTTTCCCACGCAAAATGAGCCAAGCATGCATATTTTCTTATTAATCATAGCGCGCGATTCCAAAAGGCTAGAAAAGATTATTTCTCGCGAAACGATGGATAGTTAGAAGTATCCTTCCACCCGCGCGAGATATGATAAGCCGCGAGCGGCCCCTTTGGGGAACGCTAACAAGCCCTTTTAGGCCAGCGGCCGAAATTATTCCCTAGGGACACCACTATTATATTTCAAGAACCAAAATTTTGGTAGTGTATAATATATTTCTTTTTGCGTGTTAATTAACGCCATTAGGATTTAAAGACATATATTAGCGCGCTTAATTTTAATGTTTAATAACTTTATATATTAAACTTAAAAAAACGCCGCTTAATAGCTAACTGGGTTTAAGGAAAGCTGGGTTAAGCGCACCCTTAGCTCAATGCGTCGGCTGGCGAGATCGTCCACCGGGGCGTTATCCTCGCCCCTAGAGGAGAACTGGGAGCCTAAGCCATAGTTGGAGATGGGTAAACTTGAGCCCCTAGCGTACAGAAGGGCGGCGATGGTTTTGGTCCTTTGCTCGCTTAACTCAAAGTTCCGGCGATCTTGGCCGGTGGAGTCAGTGTGGCCATAAATAACCAAATTAACCTGCATCTGGGTCTCTTGGGCCAATTTCTCCAAGGCCACTAAGTTATCCACGGCTTCAATGAGTAAGGGCCGATCCTCGGGCACGGGCTCGTCTTTATTGGTCGGAAAGTGGATGACCACCCCATTGATGGCTTTAACCAAGCGCTCCACCTCGCTAGAGCGGGGATCGACCAAATTGTCCGTGGCCACCCTAACCACCCCGGGGATAGCGATGGCCGTCTCTTTGGCCGCCATGATCCAACCCAAAGGGGCTTCCCCGGTCAAGGTCAATTCCCCGGTGGCTGGGTCAAAGACCAGGTTGACGGTCGGTAAAGGTTTAATGGCTTCCTTAACCCGCCGGCTGACGATTTCCGCGTCCAGGGAAATAAAGGGCCGAACCGTCACTTTTAAGCGGTTAGGCGGGATTTTTCCCTCATTCACCAAGATGGCCTCGGGATCCCGGGCTAAACTGTCCTTTAAGCAGACAATGTCAAAGCGGCCATCCGGGGCCTCCGTGGAATTAACCACCACCAAACCGGGCTCGTTATTAACCAAGTCCAAGGCCGCGTTAAACCTTAAGTGATCCGCTTGGCGGGTCTCCTCCCTTTTTTCCAGCCGCTCCTCCCTTTGGATTTCCACCATGGCGGCCTGTTTTTCGGCGTAATTGGTTTGAATGGAGCTAACCACGTTATAAAAGAGGAATAAAAAGATGGCCGATAAGGCTAAAATCCAGAATATCTTGGGCACCGAGTGGGGTTTGTCTTGGTACCTGGCCTTTAAGAAGTCTTGGAAATAAACCCGGCATTTTTTAAACGGGTTGGCGTCGCCGTTAAAGTTGTCCAACTCCTCGGCGCAATCCACCACCATGAGCTCTAAGGCCTCTTGCAAGTCCTTGTTTAAAGACTCCGGCGGGTTCCCGCGAACCACGCAAGCTAAGTAGACTTGGCTGGTCCGTCGCAAAAAGATGGTCCGTTCCCCAAACCGTAAAGTGTCCAAGTTCTCGTGCTGGGTGGTTTTAAAGCTGTCCCGCACGAAATCCTGGATAGCCGTGAACATGCCGGCCACCATGTCGGCGTCTCGGCTAGCCACGGTCTCCTCGCTGATTAAATGGTCTAAAACTAGGCCAGTCGAGGCGTGGATGAGGTAAATTTCCTCAATGTGATACAAAAGGGTGTGAAGGAGAACGATTTCGCTAAAGGGCTTTTTAACCCGTAAGGCCTCTAAGCGCCACTTTAACCCTCTTAATGAAAAACTGGTCTCTAAAGTGCTGTTTAAGTCTTGAAGTTTCGAGACAAAGGTCTCGGAAATGGACCGTCTAATGGCCGGGCCAATGGCTGGGAAAATCTGGCTGGCTAAGTTCTCCGGATCCCGGCGGACCGAGGCGGTGACGATCTTTTCCACGGTAGGGGCTAAAACCGTGGACAGTTTATCGTCTCGCCGGGTTCTAAGTAGCAAGGCCTCGGTGATGACCTGGCCTAAAAAATCGGCTCTTTGGGAAGGCCGGGTTAAGACCCGGGTTAAATAGGACAGTTGGGAAAGCTCCCGGCCCATTAGAAGCTCTCTAAGCTCCCCTAACTCGCTATCGGACTCTGGGCCCGGGGGCCATAAACTGGGGTCATCCAGAGGAATGGCGTCTTGATCCAAACCCTCGGCGTCTTCCACGGCCTCACCCTCGGCTAAGGGTCTAGTCGTGGCCCCAGGGGCCAATTCCTCCAGAAAATCTTCCTCACTGGCCCCGGTGGCTTCGCTGATCTCGGCTTGCTCCTCTAAGAAAAAACTCTCCAGATCCCCTAAAAGCTTATCCTCCAGGTCTTGGGAGTCCAAGTCGATATGGCGCGGCTCGTCCAACAAGCCCTCAGTCTCTAAAAGAAGGCGTCTTTCCCGGTCCTCGTCCAAAACCGTGACCGGTTGGACCAATTCCGCCCCGGTTAAACTGGCGGGGCTCGGGGCCGTTAGATCGTTGGTTAAAGGATCGTCAATTGGCGCGTCATAAGGTTCTTCGTAGGGGGGATCCTCATAAGGGGGGGCGTAAGTCTCGTCCCCTCCGCCCATAGCGTTTAAAAGCGAATCAATCTCCCGGTCAAAACTGGGTTGGTCGGCGGGCGGGGAGTCGGCCGGCGCTAGCTCGTCTTCTATAGACTCGTCTTCTGGGGTCTTATCTTCTATCGTCTGATTTTCTATCGTCTCATTTTCTAGGGCCTTATCTTCTGGCGAAAACTCTTCGGGGTTCGGCTGGCCCGCCCCGGGGATATAGTCCGCCCCTAGGGCCGGATCCTCTCCCCCAGCCTTAAGGGTTGGGCCCGCGAGGTCTTCCCCTAACGGCGTTTCCGCCAAAGACGAATTATCCGTCTCTGGCCGAAGCTCCGCTTCGCGCCCAGATTCCCGCTCCTGGCCGCTTATGGAAGCTTGGTCGCGCCAGAAGGGAAATCTGGCCAGAAACCGCGAGAAAAAACCCATGTTTCTCTCTAAGGCCGCGGCCAGGGCGCGAGGCGCCCAAGGCGGCGAAAGTCGCTAAAAGCTAGTCGCCAGAACAAATAACTAGCCGTTAGTACTGGTTTTGACCGGAGTCGCCATAGTTATCCCCACCCTGGTTCGGGGACTCGCTTTCGGCCTCGCCCAAATTCTGGTCGTCCACTAAGACGAGCCCATCGTCCTCGCCCACTGGGGAGACGTCCAGGTTCCAGGGTTTGGACAGACTGCCCACGATCTCCGTGAACATGGTGGATAAAGCGGTGCGGTAAACCATATCCGAGCGAATCTGGGCCGCCGTCTTTTCGGTCACGCTAATGGACTCGTTGTACTTCTCGTCGATCTTGTCCGTTAGACTGGAGCTTTCGGACATGAGGAGCTCGCGGATGGTCCGCTCGGTCAGATCCAAAGAGTTGGCTAGCTTAGTGTGGCGACGATCCGAGCTTTCCACGGCTTGGCCCAGTTCGGAAGTCAGTTTGGCCAAAGACTCGGTCCGCTCCCTTTTCTCTTGGCTTAAACCATCGGTGAAATCCCGGCGAGCCTGGGACAAAAGCTCGTTCCGCTCCCGAATCGCGGCCTGGGTCTCTTCCTGGCGCTGGGACTGCTCGGATTTTAAGGCTTGCTCCCGATCGTCCCGCTCTTCCCGGATCCGGTTCAACAAAGCGGAAACCTCGCTCTTCATGAAGTTTTCCAAAGAGTCCAAGCGCGAGCGCAAGGAGTCTTTAACCTCAGCGATCTCCCGCAAAAGCTTTTCCTCTTGACGCCGAAAACGCGTCTCCATGTCCTTGAGCTGGGCCCCAAAAAGGATTTCCCTGACCTGGGCGATGGGGGCCTCGGACTGGGACGCGTCGTATTGCCCTCGGGGCAGATTCTTGCTCATATAAACCTCCTAGAAAGGCCAAACTAGAAAGGCCAAAACCGTTCCGAAACACAGCCCGCTAAACAGCGTCTTGGCCCAGGTTAGCCGCGGACCGTGGCGAGGCCCACCGCCAGAAACCCATCTTTCAAAATATGACACACCAATAAGGGGCTGTCAATTAACGCTACCGTAGAACAACTAAAACCAAATTAAACAAGAAAGAAGAGAAATATAAGGCGTTAAGGAAAATAAAAACGAAAATCAAAAAATTATTTTATCAAGGCTTTGAGCCATTTAACTAGTATTTAAATAATTAGCTCTCGTTAGGCCCGCTTGACCAAAACTCAGAATTCTATTAACTTTAAGCCCATTGGAACCAGCCAATGGCCCCTTTACTATGGGTCGTTAGCTAGTCCCCCTAAGGAGTCCCCTATGACCGCGACCTATCCTTTAACCACGGCCCTCTCCATCGCCGCCTCCGATTCCTCGGGCGGCGCGGGTATCCAAGCGGACTTAAAGACCTTCGCCTCTTTAGGCGTTTACGGTTTAACCGCCATTTGCGCGGTCACCGCGCAAAACACTTTGGCCGTGAGGGCCATGGAAAGTTTGTCCCCGTCTTTGGTCACCGCCCAGTTGGAAGCTTTATGGGCCGACATCCCCCCCAAGGCCATTAAAATCGGCTTACTTGGCCCAGCCGCCGTGGCCCGGGCGGTCAAAGACTTTTTAGCCCAAAACGCTAAAGACATCCCCATTATCTTGGATCCGGTCATGGTCAGCGCCAGCGGCCACGTTTTTTTGGCCCCAGAGGATTTGGCTGGGTTAAAGGAGCTATTTCCTTTAGCCACCCTTATCACCCCTAATCTACCTGAGGCCGAGGCTTTAACCGGCCTTCTGATCAATTGTCGGGAACTTTTGCTGGAGGCTGGCAAAACCCTTTTAGCCAGCGGCCCGGCCCAAGTCTTGATTAAAGGCGGTCATGGGGAAGGCCCCACTTGCGATGACCATTTTTTTGACCAAACCGGGATAACGACTTTTTCGGGGCCGAGGATTAAGACCAATAACACCCACGGCACGGGTTGCACTTTATCCTCAGCCATCGCCGCTTTCTTAGCCCGGGGCGTTAGCTTAAAGGAAGCCGTTAAAGCGGCTAAAGATTACGTGGCCCGAGCCTTTTTAACCGCCCCGCCCTTGGGCCAGGGCCCTGGGCCTTTAAACCACTTTCACCAGTATTACTCTTGGGAAAGTCAGCCCAAGTAAGGGGTAGGCCCATGGATAACCCGGCTCTGGACCTTAAAGGGCTATTAGCCTTAACCCTAGTCACCGGTCGCGATGAGGCTCGACCGCGGACTATCCTGGAACTGGCTGAGCGAGCCTTCGCTGGGGGCGTGACCGCCCTGCAGCTCCGGGAAAAAAACTTAACTGACCGGGAATTTTACGATTTAGCCAGCCCTTTAGCCCAGTTTTGCCGCCAAAAAGGTCGGCTCTTTATTATTAATGACCGTCTGGATATCGCTTTAGCCGTCGCGGCCGACGGTCTCCATTTGGGCGTGGGCGATCTGCCAATCAAAGTGGCTCGAGCCTTCTGGCCCCGGCCCAAAATCTTGGGGGCCACGGCCAAAACCGTGGCGGCGGCCAAAAAAGCCGAGGAGGAAGGCGCCGACTACTTAGGCTGTGGGGCTTTGTTTCCGAGCCCGTCCAAGCCCGAGGCCCCGATCATGGCCTTAGAGACTTTAAAAGCCATCCAAGAGGCCACGACCTTGCCTTTAGTGGGCATTGGGGGCGTTAACCCGAAAAACGCCGCTTTAGCCTGGTCCTGGGGGCTAACCGGTCTGGCGGCCATCACTTCCTTGGCCCGGGCCGAAGACCCCGAGCGGGTGGCCAACTCCCTCACCAAAAAACCGCGAAACTAAGACGGAAGAACCGCCTCCCAAGGCCGGTTCCGCTCTTTCTCGTAAGCCTCGATTTTCGGGGCTAAAGCCAGGGTCTGAGCGATGGCGTCGCCGCCGGTCAATAGCCACTCTTTAGCGAAGGGGTCGATGGGAAAAGAGCTGGCCCAGCCATCGGATCCGGATAAAGTCTGAGCCCCTAAATCCACCACGACCCGGTAACCCGGGTTAGCCTCAATCCGCTTAATTAAAGGGCTGGTCGCCTCTTGGGGCAGCTCAATCAATAATAAGCCCACTTCCAAAGAGTTATGCCGGAAGATGTCCCCAAAGCTTGGGGCGATAACCACCTTAAACCCATGGTCCTCTAAGGCCCAAGCCGCGTGCTCGCGGCTGGAGCCGCACCCGAAATTCTCCCCGGAGACTAATAAACCCGCCCCCTTATACCGCGGCTGATTCAAGAAAAAGTCCGGGTTCTCCTGGCCATTCTCCAAATACCGCAGATCATGGAACAAAAAACGCCCGAAACCGGACCGCTCGATCCGGGTCAGAAATTGTTTGGGGATTAAAAGATCCGTGTCCACGTTCGGGCGGTCCAGAACCGCAGCCAGAAAATCGCCGGTTAAAAAGGCACCCATCGTCAAAGCTCGCTATCCACAGGGCCGCGCTCACCCGAGCCGGAAAAAAGGCTGGATTGTCGCTCCGCCTGGCCGGGAATTATGATAAACGCCTAGCCATTAGGCAATAAAATACTTTAATTCGTTTTTAAAAAGGATATTAATGAAATTAAACGCTGTTTTGTTCTTAAGGGTTAATATTTCAGCCAGTTTAGCTAAAATGAATTTTTAGCCAACCACTGAGATAAGCCCGCTCCGCGCTTAACCTCTGGCTGGGGGAATAAAGAAAAGACAAGCCTAAAACCCCCGGTCAAGGCAACAGGAATATACCCTTTTAAACCTCTAAAGTCAAACCGCCCGAGTTTTTTCAAGATCGATCAATACCCAAAAGCTTCTGAATAATTTTGAGGCGCTAATCCGCTCTAAAAATCATAAATTGCGCCTTAATTTAGGCGTTTTAACCCGGAGGGTCAACCGCTTGGCCATAAAGGCCCTGAAATCCTAAGGCCTAAGGCTTTAATAGGCCAGAATACCCCACCGCCCCGAACCTTAAGTGGGATTGTCTAAAGGTGGCCTTTTAGGGCGGTTGGGTTTTTGGTTAAACCTTTTGGCTAGCGAGATTGGGGGTCTTAAAAGCTCTAAAAAAGAACTATTGACCGGACTAAGCCTAACACCCAAGCTCAGCCCTTGGATGGCAAAGACCTGGAGAGTTAACCAACCCCTCAACGCGGGAAGGCCTAGCTGTTCTTTGACGACTAAAGAATTGATTAGGGAGCCTCTAACGAAACCAATGACCGCGACCGGAAGTAGACGCCAGAAACAAATTTAGAGATTTTTTAGGTAAAATAGGTTTTAAACATTTATTATATTATATAAAATAATATTAATAAATTTAATAAATACAAAATCAAGCAATTACTTTAAATAATAATAATGCTTTAAAATTAATTTAGACAATAATATTATATCTATACTATTATTATTTTAAATTATTTTTAATTCATAAAGCCAGCGATGGTGGACAACTTAGGTCTACTTTTTCCCAGCGTTGGTTTAGACCTTAGCCTCGGCGGCTTCTCGGGCGGCCCTTTCGGTTAGGACCTTAGCCTCGGCGAATTTTCTTTTGAGCGTTTCGATTATGGCCCTGTCATCCGCGGCTTTTCGTTTAATCTTTTCGGTTGAGACAATGATTTGCGCGGCTTTTCTGTTAAGCGTTTCGGTTATGGTCCTGTCCACCGCGGCTTTTCTTTTGAGCCTTTCGGTTATGGCCCTGTCCTCCGCGGCTTGTGTTTTGAGCTTTTCGGTTGAGGCGCGGAATTCCGCGGTTTCTCTTTTATTCCTGTCTCGTAAAGCGTTGATTTCCGCGATTTCTCGGGCTTTCCGGTCGACTTCGCCCTTGACCTTGAGATCCGCGATTGTTTTGGCGGTCATTATGGCCGCGGCTTTGACCTGGGCCTCCAAGTCTTTTATGGTTACCTTATCGGCTTTGGCCTGGGTCTCCAAATCTTTTATAGCTTCCATTTCGACTTTGGCATGGGTCGCCAAAAAATTTATTAATTCAATTTCGGCTTGGGCCTGGGCCTCCAAATCTTTTATGATTTCCCAGTTGGTTTCTAACAATCGCCGCGCTTTGGTGAGCTCCTCATCGGTCAGCGCGTCAGCTAACGCGTCAATCCTCACATCATCCATACATACCCCCCAACCAGAAAGCGAAGTTATATTAATCCAGCCTTACGAGTCAAGGCCGTTAGTTTGAGGCGTTCCTTTGACGGTGGCGATTAAAATAGGGGCCTCCCCAAAGAAATGACGCCTAAAGAGAGATGTTTCCAAGCGCCATACACTTAGTTTCCAAGCGCCGTTCGACTTAACCAAAGTAAAATAATATAAATATTACCATAACTTGGTCAAAAAAAATAACGGTTTTTAGCGCGCCAAAATCAAGGCTTAATTAAAAGCCCCTGATCGGCGGAATGACATCCATAAATATCGAGTGATTTCGATATGTTAGAAATTTCGCTTTCGTCTGGTTAGGGTTTTTACGCGACCATAAAAATTGAAGCGTAGGCTGACTAGGGCCACAACTGATCCGGCGTAGCTTGACTCATTAAACCCCAAGATCCTAAAAGCCACTTATAAGCCTAAGGCTGGGGAAATAAATAAAGTTTATATTTTCCAGATATTTATTGTATAATTCCATTAACCATGAAATTTGCTATTTTTCTAAGCTAATTGATTATTTTTCGCTCTTTTATGATCTTCAACCCTACTTTATATTTTAGTAACTATTCACCGCTAGTTAAGTCGAAGGTTTCGTCTCGCTATTAATCCTTGACCTAGCGTTAACGCTTTTGGTGGCGAAAAAACATAACATTATAAACTTGACTGGTTGACCAAAATAAAATATAATAACTCGCGTGATGGTCAGGGTGGCTTTTGGCTCTTCGGCGGACTCGGCTCCGGGGCGAACTAGCCTATATAATTCATTAGGAAGCGAATAGGAGAGATTGACAAAAAGTCATCGCCAGGTAAGGAAATGGCGCTTAGATAAGTTTACTGGCCTTACGGGAAAACCCAACATAACCGCGTAAAGACGCCTAAGGCTTAAAACTTTAGCTATTTATTCGTTAAAAGTTAAAGGCCAAAAAGCTGTTTGAGCTTCGATACCTGGGTTTTAGATTTTGGCGAACGGACTACGGGCCAGGCGTAGAGGCGCCAGCTAACTAGGCGAGAGGCTCTAAGGCGAGAGAAAAGTTAGGCTATAATCATGAATAGTTACATAATATTCGCCAATTCCAGTTGGGATGACTAAATTATTGACACATCTAGTCGAAACACAATTGATTGTATATAACACTCTAATATGATACACTAGAATATGATAAAGCCACAGTTAATAAAAAATATATTAGTATTTTAGAAAATTTTTCCCTTTAACTTTTAACGCGCCCCGGTCATAAGGGACAAAGTCGAATGAAAGGATTCATCAATGATATGGGTTATTGGCGACATTCACGGGATGATTTACCCGTTGGAAAGAATTCTTGAGGCTATCCGCCAATACGACCAAGATGAGGAGAAGGTGGATAAAGTTATCTTTTTGGGTGACTATATCGACCATGGACATTACTCCAGAGAGGTTTTGG
>JAISRZ010000131.1 GCA_031273455.1 Deltaproteobacteria bacterium
TTGGAAAACCCGATAAGACCGTTAATCCCCGCCAGATCCACATGCGAGCCAGTGTCATAGCGGCTTTTACCGCCTTGAATGGCCGTAAAAACCCCAGCGTTATAAGGGGTCGTCGCGCGACCTTTAGCCACGGAAATGGCCTTATCCGCGATTAAGTCTTGGCCTTGAGTCACAAAAGCTAAGCGGGCGGCCGAGGTCTCAGTGACAATCTTCCCTTCCGGTTTAACCCGGGTGGGCGTTAGAACCTTAGCTCTAACCATATTGTTGGGAATGTCATAGTAAAGATCAAAGTCGCTTTCAAACAAGAAACCTAGGTCGGTCCTAATAACTTCTTCCGTAAAATTCCCAGTAATCGCGTTCGCCTGAAGCAGGGTTATTTCGTCTCCTGGGGTTAGCCGCGGAAAGCCGCCGCCCACCATGGCGATGGAAGAAAAGGAGGCTAGCGAGCCAAAGTCAATGGCGTTGGCCTTGAAGGCCACGTAATCGTCCGCGACCGCGGCGGGCAGAATTAGGCTGTAATACTGAAAGTTTTTAACCAAGTTTACGGAGGAGTCAGTTGGGTTATAATTATGTATGAGCAGGGTATTGTTAGCGTAAGCGTTAGCCCCCGAGGCGGTGACGTTTCCGCCGTAGATATCGTTGACCCTAATAGTTCCTCTTAATTCCACCAGGTTCCCAGTGGAGTTACCCCCAACGCTCGCGCCGCCGTAAATGTTAGTGGCGTTGGCGTTGGCGAGGATAAGGGCGTTGTCCGAAGCGTCGCCATTATAAGCGTAGCCGCCGTAAATGTCGTTGGCCTTGGAGCTATGGACAATAACGAAGTTTTCCGTGGCCTCGCCATTATCAGTGTAGCCACCGTAAACATTGGTGGCGTTGGAACTAGTCAGGGTAACGGAGTTTCCCATCGCGTCGCCGGATGTATTAGCGTAACCGCCAAAAACATCGGTGGCGTTGGAGCTAGTCAGAGCGATGGAGTTTTCCGAGGCGTCGCCACTATTAGCGAAGCCACCGTAAACATCAGTAGCCTTGGAGCTATGGACAATAACGAAGTTTTTGGTGGCGTCGCCACTATTTTCGGTGTAGCCACCGTAAACATCGGTGACGTTGGAACTTGTCAGGGTAACGGTGTTTTCCATGGCGTCGCCACTATCCGCGGCGCCGCCGTAAACTAAGGAAGCGTTGGAGATAGTCAGGGTAACGGAGTTGTCCACAGCGTCGCCAGCGTCAGCGAAACCGCCGCGGACTTTGCCGCTGGTGGAACTCGTCAAGATAACGGAGTTTTTCTCAGCGGCACCAGAGGCGTAGCCGCCGCCGATGTCGTAGCTGACGTTGGAATTCGTCAAGATAACGGAGTTTTTCTTGGCGTCGCCATTATCAGCGAAGCCGCCGTAAACATCGAAGGCGTTAGAGCTAGTCAGGGTAACGGAGTTTTCCTCAGCGGCTCCAGCAAAGGCGTAGCCGCCGCCGACTTCGTGGCTGACGTTGGAATTTGTCAAGATAACGGAGTTTTTCTTGGCGGCGTTACTAAAAGCGTAGCCGCCGTAAACATCGGTGGCGTTAGAGCTAGTTAGGGTAACGGAGTTTTCCATCGCGTCGCCACTAGTATAGGTGTAGCCGCCGTAAACGTTGGTGGCGTTGGAGCTAGTCAGGGTAACTGAGTTTTTCGCGGCGTCGCCAATAGTAGTGTTGCCACCGTAAACGTTGGTGACGTTGGAGCTAGTGAGGATAACGGAGTTTTCCATCGCGTCGCCATAAGATTTACCACCGTAAACATTGGTGGCCTTGGAGCTAGTTAAGATAACGGAGTTTTCTATCGCGTCGCCATTATAAGCGTTACCACCGTAAACTTCGGTGGCGTTGGAGCTAGTTAGGACAACGGTGTTTTTTGTCGCGTTGCCATTATCCGTGTCGCCGCCGTAAACTTCTTCTGCGTTGGAGCTAGTCATGATAACGGAGTTATTCAACGCGTCGCCATCACTCGTGTCACCACCGTAAATATTGTCAACGGTGGAATTTATGACATTGGCGTTGTTTCCTACGGAGTCGCCTTTAGAGCTCCAGCCGCCGAGAACGTTTAAGGCAGTGGAATTTAGGACATTAGCGGTGTTATTTATGGCGTCGCCATTATTATCCACAAATCCGCCGTAAACTTCGATAACGGTGGAATTAGAGACTGTAGCGGTGTTTTCCGAAGCGTCTCCATCATACGTGTAACCGCCGATAGCTTCCTCGGCTTGGGCGTAGGTGAGGTTAATCTGGTTTCTGGAGGCTGACCCATTATAGCTATAGCCTCCGTATATCCACACCCCAGGATTTAAGGTCAAACGAGCGGACGAGTTATCAATCAAAACCAGGTTATAATCCGCTCGCCCCGAGCCGCTATACCCGCCAGTTATGTTCCCGTCAATTTGGCCGCCGGTGATATTAACTAGGTTCATGGTGACGTTAGGGGAATCGGTGGACATATTGTCGTTATACCCACCATAAACCTCGCCTTTAATCAGGCCATTTTCGATGGTAACGCTATTATTGTGGACTAACCCGTTATTATTTATGGCTAGGCCGCCATAAACATTCTTGTCAATGGTTCCATTGTGAATAACGACCGCGTTATGTCGGGCTTCTCCAGTGCCCACAACTTTTCCGCCAGTTAGGTTACCTTGAATAGTGCCGTTAATTAAGGTGACCTGGTTGTATTCCGCGAGGCCATTAGTCGCTTGGCCGCCCACCACGTGACCGGTTAGAGCCGAACCGTTAGTGGAGACCCCGCCGGTGGCGTTGATTTCCACGATGTTATAAGTGGCGTTAAAGTTTCCAGTGGCTAGACCGCCATAAACGCTCCCATTAAGGTGGCCGGAATCGGTGAAGTTGACGCTGTTACTAAAGGCGTTGGCGCTAGCGTTATACCCGCCAACTATTCCGTTAAAATCCTGGCTCACCGTCCCGTTAACCCGGACTTGGTTATTATTGGGATCAGGCGAGGTCCCGTTGGGGACGATGACGTTAGAGCCAACGCCAGAAATAGTCGCGTTATCGCTAGCGTCGCTGGCGTTTACGCCGTTAATAGTGACGTTACTGATGTTCGCGGCCAGGGCCGTTAGCGGTAAGCTTAGAGCCACAAAAAAGTGTAAAGCTAATATTTTGACAAAAGCGTCACAGAGGGTCGCGCCAAACTTCCGCCGCCGTCCATTTAGAAGGGACATATCTAACCCCTTACCCCAACCAAAAAGCGATAAAAAACTAAAAATTAGTATATTCTATAAAAATCTGTAATTTGATAGTGTGGTTAACAATTGAAAAATATAATGTGGTGATTAAAAATTAAATAAGTAATATGTTTTAATTGATCAGTAGGTCTAAGCTTAAGCTAGGTTCTCTAATAACATTTAATGGCTAAATTGGCTGGCCAAAACGCTCTTTAGGCCCCATAGCCGTTGATATCATCGCCCTTTAGATTTCGCGACTACCTAATATCAGTGATAATGATAATTTCACACTTAATCTTTGTCAACAAGATTTTTCATGCTACTATTTATTTTAATATCTATAATATTTATGTATTCAGATTTTTTAATATTGTTTTTCTTAAATAACTATTCTTAAGCGTAAAAATTCAATTAAACAACTTTTAGATATTGTAAAGGAAACTTAAAATATTAAAATGGAGACTTTATAGTTTGGAATGAGGGGCGCGTCCTTGGCCGTATCGCTAGGGTTTTATCCGGACGACCTTTGGCCTTGGCCTTAAGGTTAAAGGACCTTAGCCGTAAAAAAACTCTTCGGGCTTGGCTTTTCGGGGCGACTAAAAAGAGGCCCCGCGACCGCTAAAGGCTTATTTCATTAAAACTTTTTTAATAATTTTAATCTTAACGACGTTATGACCGGCCTTCTAGATCGTATTAACGCGAGTTTTTAGCTAATTAAGCCCAGCGTTAGGCTAGGGAGGCCGGGTTAATTTTGCTTTTAGGTCGGGCTTGGGTTAAAATTCCCCAGGCTAAAACTCGACCAGTCGCTTTTTTTAGACGATTTATCCCGCCGCCCTAACCATAAAATGGACGGCTCTTAGGTTTCTGACTATATCGCTATGACCATGGAAAAAAACTTTAACCACGCCCTTTTGGAAAAGCGGATCTACGAAAAATGGGAGAAAGAGGGGCTTTTCACTCCGGCCCCGGGCCAGACTGGCCCCACTTTCGTCATTGTTATCCCCCCGCCCAACGTCACGGGCAACCTCCATATGGGGCACGCTTTAGATAACACCCTCCAGGACATCCTCATTCGCTACCATCGCTTAAAAGGGGACGACACCCTGTGGGTTCCCGGGACCGATCACGCTGGGATCGCCACCCAAGCGGTGGTGGAAAGGGCCTTAAAAGAAGAGGGGCTACAGCGGGAAGAGTTGGGCCGCGAGGAGTTTGTCCGGCGGATTTGGCGCTGGAAAGAAGAGTACGGCGGGAACATCGTCCGGCAGCTGAGGCGTTTAGGGGCCTCGTGCGATTGGAGTCGCGAGCGGTTCACCTTGGACGAGGGGCTTTCCAAGGCCGTTCGGGAAGTCTTTGTCCGTTTGTACGAGGAAGGCTTAATCTACCAGGGCGATTACTTAATCAACTGGTGCCCGCGCTGCCAAACGGCCATCGCCGACATTGAGGTGGAGCGCGAGGATCGTCAAGATAGCCTGTACTATATCCGTTATAAGTCCTTGGAGGGCGAGCCCATCGTTGTGGCCACCACCCGGCCCGAGACCATGTTTGGCGATGTGGCCGTGGCCGTCAACCCCACGGATCCGCGCTTTACTGACTTTGTGGGCCGGACGGTCAAGATACCCTTAATTGATCGACCCATTCCGGTCATCGCCGATGATTACGTGGACGTCGAGTACGGGACCGGGGCCTTAAAGATCACCCCGGGCCATGATCCCAATGACTTTTTAATTGGCCAGCGCCATCAGCTGGCGGTGGTTAAAGCCATTAACGAAGCTGGGGCTTTGACTAATGAGGCTGGCCCCTACGCGGGCTTGGACCGGGATAAGGCCAGAAAAGTCGTGGTTAGCGATTTAGAGGAAAAGGGCTTTTTAGTGAAGATCGAGCCCTTAAAGCACGCGGTGGGCGTTTGCTACCGCTGTCGCTCGGTCATTGAGCCCTTGGTCTCCAGGCAATGGTTCGTTAAAACCACCCCTTTGGCCGAAAAAGCCATTGAAGCGGTCAAAGACGGGCGGACGACCATTTTCCCCAGCCAGTGGGAGAAGACTTATTTTGATTGGCTCTTAAACATCCGGGATTGGTGCGTTAGTCGCCAACTGTGGTGGGGCCATAGGATTCCGGCTTGGTATTGCCAAAAGTGCGGGAAAGTCATTGTTAGCCGCGAGGATCCCACCTCCTGCCCCGATTGCCAAGGCCCAGTGGAACGGGATCCCGATGTTTTGGACACCTGGTTCTCCTCTGGGTTATGGCCCTTTTCCACCTTGGGTTGGCCGGATAAGACCGCTGACTTGGCCCGCTATTACCCAACCACCGTTTTAGTCACCGGCTTTGACATCCTCTTTTTCTGGGTGGCCCGGATGATGATG
This sequence comes from Deltaproteobacteria bacterium, assembly GCA_031273455.1. Lineage (GTDB taxonomy): Bacteria > Desulfobacterota > Desulfarculia > Adiutricales > Adiutricaceae > JAIROO01. Next base: position 5,567 of record JAISRZ010000131.1, read on the forward strand.
ATGGGCTTAAAGGTCATGGGCGAGGTCCCCTTTAAGACCGTGGTCCTCCATCCTTTGGTGCGCGATGAGTCGGGCCAGAAGATGAGTAAATCCAAAGGGAACGTCATTGACCCCTTAAGCGTCATTGACCTTTATGGGGCTGACGCCTTCCGCTTCACCTTAGCCTCCCAAGCCGGGCAAAGTCGGGATTTAAAACTCTCCTCCAACCGGGTGGCTGGTTACGCCAAGTTCATCAACAAAATCTGGAACGCGGCCCGTTTCGCCTTAAGCAATTTAGGCGAGGACACAAGCTTACAAGATTCTAGCGAGCCCCAAGGGGCTTTAAGCTTACCGGACCGCTGGATTAAAAGTCGCTTGGCCCAGGTGGCCCAAGAGTGCCGGGAGCGTTTGGATAGTTTCGCCTTTGACCGGTACGCGGACACGATTTACCATTTTGTTTGGGATGAGTACTGCGATTGGTATTTAGAGCTGATTAAACCCATCCTCTTTGGGGCTGACGAAAAGGCCATCCGTTTAACTCGAAAGACTTTGTTAAACTCTTTGGCGGACGTCATTAAGCTCGCCCACCCAGTTATACCTTTTGTGACCGAGGAATTGTGGTCCCTTATCCCGGGAAGCCAAGGGTTTCTCATGACCCAGAATTACCCTGGCGAATCAACAACTGGCGAGACCGTTGGGGACGCGGACCCGGCGGCGGAAAGCCAGATCGGCTTTTTAATGGACGTGGCCCGGGCCGTTCGCTCAACGCGGGCGGATTTTAGCGTTCCTTTGGGGGCCAAGGTTAGCCCCTTGGTTAAAACCAACGATCCGGTTCTATTGTCCTTACTTGATAGCTATGGGCCGTTACTATTGCGTTTAATCGGGGCCGCTAGCTTAAACCCAGTCGCCCCCAAGGCCCCCAAACCCCGAGACGCGGCGGCCACGGTTTTCTCTTGGGGGGAAGTGTGGTTGCCTTTGGGGGGCCACATTGATCTAGCTTTGGAAACCACGCGTTTAACTAAAGAAGCGGCTACCCTGGAAAGCGACTTGGGCAAAGCTAAAGTTAAGTTGGCTAACCCTGATTATATCGCCAAAGCCCCCAGTGAGGTGGTCGAGGAAACTAGGGAAAAGGTGGCCTTAATGACCGCCAAAATCGAAGCGGTGGCCCGGGCTCTGGCCGCTTTAAAGGAGATGGCTTAAATTGCCGTTAGACCTTATCACCGACAAGCTAATCGAACTCGCCCTCCTGGAGGATTTAGGCCCCGTGGGGGACGTCACCAGCCGTTTAACCATCCCCCACGGGAAAACTGGCCGGGCCGAGGTCAAAGCCCGCGAGGAGCTAGTCGTCTCCGGGCTCGAGGTCTTCACCGCCGTTTTCACCCGGGTGGATCCCGCCATTAAAGTCCAGACCCTGGTTAAAGACGGGGTTTTGCTGCCCAAAGGGGCGGCCTGCGCGGAAGTTTCCGGCCCCGCGGGTAGTTTACTGGCCGCCGAAAGAACTGGGCTGAACTTTTTAATGCGCTTATCCGGGGTGGCCACTTTAACCAGGGCTTACGTCTTAGCTTTGGGCGATAACGAAAACGCCCCCAAGCTCTTAGACACCCGGAAGACCACCCCAGGTTTACGGGCCTTGGAAAAGGCCGCCGTCTTTCACGGAGGCGGGGATAACCATCGCTTTGGCTTATACGATGGGATCATTATTAAGGATAACCACATCGCCGCCGCGGGCTCTTTAAAGGCCGCCGTGGAATTAGCCAAAGCCACGGCCCCCATGGAATTGCGCGTGGAAGTGGAAGTGGACGGTCTAGAGCAGATCGCCCCGGCCTTAGAGGCTGGGGCCGACATCTTGCTTTTGGACAACATGGATCCCCCCACTTTAAAAGAGGCGGTTAAGATAGTCACCGATTATTTCGCCCCCCATCCCCGGCCAGTTATCCTGGAAGCCTCGGGCGGGGTTAATTTAAAGACCATTAGGGCCATCGCCCAAACCGGGGTCGATCGGATCTCGGTGGGGGCCATCACCCATTCGGCCCGGGCCGTGGATCTGGGCTTAGATTGGCTTTAAGCTAAAAGGTTATTAAGGCGACGTTATGGCGGAGGATCTCCAATTTCCGGTCATGGACACCCAGATCTTTAACTTAGGTTTATCCGTGGAGGCTATTTCCGCGTACATTCTTCTGTGTTCTTTAGTCGGGGACGGGAAAAAGCCGGACTGGCCCATTTTGCGGGCCGCTTGGGTGGGCGAGCCAGCGGCCTTGGAGCCGGCCATTCGGGCTCTATTGCTCTTTAACGTCATTGACCTAATAAGCGAGGCCGGGGGCGAGGAGCGTTTCTGGCCCAACCCGGCCCCCTTTTGGCGGATGCCCGGTAGCTCCTTGGATTAAAGTTAAACTAACAATTTAGGATAAAAATTATGCTTAAAGTTAGACTTTCGGCTATAGTCATCGCGGTTCTGGCGGTTATTTTTGTTGGGGGGGAAAATTTCGCCCTGGCCCAAGGGCAGGCCACGACCACGGACAAAGTGGATCCCCCGGTTAAATCCGGCCCCTATCGGGCGGTTAAAGATATAGCCAAACCCCAGAAGTGGGATTCAGCGGACCAGAAAGTGGAGCTTTTGTATTTATTTTGGTATGGCTGCCCCACTTGCCAGATGATTGACGAGATGGTTAGCGAGATGGGGGCGACTTTGCCGCCGGGGATCCGTCTCACCAAACTCCCCGCGGTTTTTGACGTCAATAACGAGTGGGGGGTCCACGCCAAACTATTTTGGGCCTTAGAGAACCTGGGCCTGGAAAAGGACCTGCACACCAAAGTTTTTCTCGCCGTCCAAGGGGCCCCGGGCGGGGGACATGGGCCTTTACAACTTTTATCCATTGATTCCCAAAAAACCTTCGCTAAGGCCAATAAGGTCAACGTTAAAGACTTTGAGGCCACTTTAAACTCCCCTTTAGTGGAAAACCAGTTGCGAAAAACCGCCAGCTACTTAGAGGCCGTGGACTTGGGCTCAGTGCCGTCTTTTATCGTTAACGGCAAGTATATCGTCTCCATTGAGGGGCGGCGGCCCATCACCGACTTTATTAACGAAGCCGCCCGCTTAGCCCAAAAGGAGTTGGACGAGGCGGCCAAAGCCCCGGCGGCCAAAGCCCCCGAGGCTAAAGCCCCATCGACTAAAGTCCCGGAAACCCAAACCCCGGCCGCCCCAGCCCCTAGCCCGGCCCCTAACCCGGCCCAATGACCCCGGATTTAAGCTACCCCTACTTCGACCGGTTAGCCGCTTGGCAGCGCCAAAGACCTTTGTGGTTAGCCGGGGGTTTATTAGGGGTCTTCATGGAGGTCTTTTCGGTCCTCTATTTTCAGGTCCATTTGGGCTTAAGGCCTTGCCTATATTGCATTTATATCCGCGAAGCCACGCTCTTAATAGGTTTGGGCGGCCTTTTGGCCGCCCTTTGGCCCCGGGTCCTAAGGTTTATTGGTTACCCCATTTCTCTAACCGGGAGCTTTATCGCTCTATTTTTCGCCTTTAAGCTGGAGACCCAAACGGTTAACGCCTTGTATTGGCCGGAGGCCTACTCTTCCTGTGGGATACGGGTGGGTTATAAGTTTGGTCGCTACTTGGCCCAAAAATGGCCGACCCATTTTTCGCCCCTTGGCCAGTGCGGGATTGACTCCAACTGGCGGTTTTTATCCTTTAACCAGGCTGAGATTTTAATTATTATCTACTTATTGGCTTTAATTGGCCTATTATTAGGCTTAAGCTCCAATTTTAAACCCCGCGCTCGAGGCCTATAAGCCTCCCTTAAGGATTCATGAGACAAATTCGCAATTTTTCCATAGTGGCTCACATTGACCATGGTAAATCCACCTTAGCCGACCGGCTAATCCAAACCGCTGGCCTAGTCGAGGACCGGCAGTTTCACGATCAGATTTTAGACGCCATGGACTTAGAGCGCGAGCGGGGCATTACCATTAAAAGCTCGGCCGTGACCTTGCCTTACGTGGGCCCCGATGGGGTGGAGTACCAGATTAACCTGATCGACACCCCGGGGCACGTGGATTTTAGTTACGAAGTCTCCAGGGCCTTAGCCGCTTGCGAGGGGGTCTTACTTCTCATTGACGCGGCCCAAGGGGTGGAGGCCCAGACCTTAGCCAACTTGTACGCGGCCATGGAAAATGATCTGGCCATTATCCCGGTGGTCAATAAAATCGATTTAGCCGCCGCCGATATCCCCGGAACCTTAGCCCAGATCGATAAAGAATTGGGCCTAGACCCGTCCGAGGCTTTATTGGTCTCCGCTCGGGACGGGACCGGTCTTGCCGAGGTTCTCCCCAAAGTCGTGGCCACCATCCCCCCGCCTAAAGGGGATCCAGACGGCCCCTTAAAGGCCCTAATCTTTGACGCCTTTTACGATCCCTTTCGGGGAACCGTGGTGGCCACGAGGATTGTCGATGGGCGCTTAAAGGCCGGGGACCAGATAACTTTAATGGCTTCCAAAGCCCAGTACCGGGTCGAGGAGATCGGCCTTTTTCGGCTGAAAAGAGAGCCCGCCAAAGAGCTTTCCGCGGGCATGGTCGGTTACGTCATCGCTGGGCTAAAAACCGTCTCCGACGTGGCCATTGGCGACACCATGACCTTAGCCGCCAACCCGGCCACTGACCCTTTACCGGGTTTTAAAACCGTCAAACCGGTGGTCTTTTCCTCCATCTACCCCATCTCCTCGGACGATTACCTTTCTTTGGCCGAGGCTTTGGAAAAGTACAAGTTGTCCGACTCGGCTTTGGTTTACCAAAAGGATAGCTCTTTGGCTTTGGGCTTAGGCTTTCGCTGCGGATTTTTAGGGCTTTTGCATTTGGAGATCGCCCAAGAGCGGCTGGAGCGGGAGTTTGATCAATCCATTATCATGACCGCGCCCTCGGTCCGCTACCAGTTTCGCTTAAAGGACGGGCGTGAGCTTTTTATCGATAACCCCCAGGATTACCCGGACCCCACGCATATCGACGAGTCCTTTGAGCCCTATATCAAAGCCACGGTTTTGACCCCGAACCGCTACATCGGGGCCGTCATGAAGCTGGCCTTGGACCGGCGGGGGATCTCCTCGTCTTTGGGTTACGCTGACCGGGGCCGGGCGGAGATGGTCTTTGAGATGCCTTTAGCCGAGGTTATCTATGACTTTTACGATAAACTGAAGTCCATCACCCAAGGTTACGGGAGCTTTGATTACGAGCTAATCGATTATAGGGCCAATAAGTTAGTTAAAGTGGACATCCTTTTAAACGGGGAAAAGGTGGACGCCTTATCCATTATCACCCATAAAGACCGGGCCCGAACTCGAGCTTTAAGCATGTGCGAGCGGCTCAAAGACGAGCTACCCAGGCAACAGTTTAAGATCGCCATCCAAGGGGCCATTGGCGGGGACATCATCGCCCGCTCGACCATTAGCGCCTTCCGCAAAGACGTCACCGCCAAGTGCTATGGCGGGGACATCACCCGGAAGCGGAAGCTTTTGGAAAAGCAGAAAAAAGGCAAAAAGCGGATGAAGATGGTCGGGCAGATTGAGGTCCCCCAAAGCGCCTTTATCGCCGTCTTAAAGTCCGAGGAGGAATAGATGGTTAAAGCGGGCCACACTTTAGATCTTGGGGATCCCCAGGTTTTAGCCAGCTTAGTCCGGGTGGCTTTGGCCAAGGATAAAGCTGATCTCGTGATTAAAGGCGGGTCCGTTTACAACGTTTTCACCGGCGAATTTTCCTTACGGGAAGTGGCCATTTACGGCGACCGGATCGCTGGGGTTGGGCCAATAGGCTCTTATAAGGGGCGAAATGAGCTTACGGTCACGGGGTATTTAATCCCCGGGTTTATCGACAGTCACGCCCACGTGGAATCGACCATGGCCTCCCCCCAGGCCTTGGCCCCCATCCTTTTGGAAAACGGGGTGACGACGGCGGTGGTCGACCCCCACGAGATCGCCAACGTGGCCGGCCAAAAAGGCTTGGATTTTTTCTTAGAGGATATAGCCGCGGCGGCGATGGACTTTTTTTTAACCTTGCCTTCCTGCGTTCCAGCCACCAACTTGGAAAAGGGCGGGGCGGTCTTAAACTCCCAGGATTTAGCCCCGTACCTTAACCACCCCCAAGTTATCGCCTTAGGCGAGATGATGAATTACCCCGGGGTCATTAACCAAGATCCCGAGGTCTTAGCCAAGATCGCCTTAACCCATAAAGCCTTAAAACGGGTGGACGGCCACGCCCCATTGGTGAGCGGTTTACCCTTAGTGGCTTACCGGGCGGCTGGGGTCTTATCCGACCATGAGGCCGGGTCAGCGGCTGAGGCCCAAGAAAAACTGGCCAACGGCTTTTGGCTCATGATTAGGGAAGGGACGGCGGCTCGGAACTTAAAAGACCTCTGGCCGGCCATAACCCCTCGGAACGCCCGCTTTTGCCTTTTCGCCACCGATGATCGCCACGCCCAGGATCTAGCCACCGAGGGGAGCGTTAATCACCTCGTCCGCTTGGCCCAAGGTTTGACCCCGGATCTATTACCGGAAATCTTAAACATGGCCACCTTAAACCCGGCCCTTTTCTTTGGCCTAAGGGACCGGGGGGCCATCGCCCCGGGTTATCTGGCCGATTTTTCTTGGTACCCGGATTTAAAGTCCTGGTTTCCGCATAAAGTCTGGAAGAACGGAAAACTGGCGGTCGATGGCTCGGCCTTAGTCACCCCTAAAGCTCCCAGCGACCGGAAAGGCGATAATGATCTCTTAAAGACCGTTAAGATCGCCCCCCTAAAGCCGGAGTCCCTAAAAGTTCCGGCCACTGGCTCTAAGGTTCGGGTCATTGGTTTAACCCCGGGCCAACTTTTAACCGACTGCTTAACCCTTTCTTGGCCCGCCACTAACGGCTTTTACGAGTCCCAGGTTGAGGCGGACATTATTAAAATCGCCATCTGGAACCGCTATGGGGGCGATGGGACGGCTAAGGTGGGTTTTATTAAAGGGTTGGGCTTAAAGAAGGGGGCTTTGGCCCAGACCATTAGCCACGATTCCCACCACTTGGTGGCCGCTGGGGTCACGGACGCGGATATCCTTTTAGCCGCCCAAACGGTCATTGATTTAGACGGCGGCTTGGCCCTGGTCAACGAAGGGAAGGTCTTAGGGTCCTTAGCCTTGCCCTTAGGCGGTCTCATGAGCTTTCAGCCGGTGCGGGCCATCGCCCGGGCCTTGGAAAAGCTAGATAAAATCGGTCGGGATTTGGGCCTCCCCCCGGGGGTCGATCCCTTCTTGGCTTTGGGGTTTATGGGTTTACCGGTCATCCCTAAGCTGAAGCTCACGGTGAGCGGTTTAATCATGGACTTTAAAGTCGTGGATTTGGTTCTCCCATAAAAGAGTTTAAACCTAAAACGACTAAAATTTTAAAATAGTTGGTATTTGGGGGGAACGAGGAAAACTCGGGCCGACTTCCAGTCGGCCCGGGCCGTGTCTGGCCCAAAAAAGGCCCCCCAAGCCCCCTAGAGGCCCGATCGTTGTCCATGGCTACTTTGGGGGCTCCCCCGGAGGAAACGGCCCGAAAAAAGGCTAAAGCCGCCTCTTTCTGGCTAAAACCGGAGCTAGGGAGTAAAATGGGGCCATCCGAGCTTTTGTGGGCGGGATATTTACGAGCTAAAGCGTTTAATTAGGGCGTAAGCTTGGGGCTAAAGAGGGCCATTTACGGCTCAACCAAGCTAAAGGGGTAGTTTTGTCGTTCCAGGGTTTTAAGCGTCAGTTAAGTCGTAACGGGTTACCCTTACCCGCGAGGCGGGTTTAAAGTGGCCCGGAAAAAAAGCCCCGGGGTCAGGCTCCCGCGGGTGGCTAAGGGCGTCTGGGTCAAGGAATACCAGTTTCACGGGAATTTTTTCCCTCGGCCTGAGGGCGGTTATATCCATTACCTGGACGAAGGCTCGGGGCCCCCGGTATTGCTCCTCCACGGGAACCCCACCTGGTCTTTTATGTACCGGAACTTGGTTAAAGCCTTAGCCCCCCATTACCGTTGCTTGGTCCCAGACCACTTGGGCTTAGGTTTATCCAGTCGACCCAAAAAAAAGGATTACTCCTTTCGCTTAGCCGACCGGGTCAGCGATCTCTCGGCTTTAATCAATAGCTTAAACTTAACCGAGCCGGTCCATTTGGTGGCCCACGATTGGGGCGGCCCCATTGGTTTGGGCTGGGCTGGGGCCAACCCTAGTTTAGTTAAATCCATCACCCTCATGAACACCGGTCTAAGAATCCCGGCTGGCTACCAACCGCCGACCTCTTTGGGGATCTTTATGACCGGATTATGGGGCCAGTTCTTAGCCAACCGGGCCAACTTGTTTTTAAGCGGGATCTTGCGTTACGGCTCGGTGCGGCCCATCCCCCCGGGGTTAGCGGAGGGTTATCTGGCCCCCTATAGCCACTCCCTACTGCGGGGGGCCATTGGCCGGTTCGTTAAAGACATCCCCCTAAAACCCAGTCACCCGAGTTTTGGGGCTTTAAAAAACGCGGACCTGGCCTTTGACGAACTGGTTCGACCGACCCTATTTATCTGGGGTTTACAGGACTTTGTCTTTACCCCAGCTTTTTTAGAGGATTTTATGGCCAGAAGGCCAGAGGCGCAAGTCCTGGCCCTCCCCCGGTCCGGGCACCTTCTTTTGGAGGATGAGCCGGACAAGATTAGCGCGGCCTTAGAGGATTTTTTCACCAAAATCCCTAAAGCTAGCGGCCCGGAGGTTCTTGGCCATGGCCAATGAAGATTTTTTTAATATCGCCCAAACTTTAACCATAGCCGCCAAAGACGACCCCGAGCGCTTGGCGGTCATCGCCCGGCACGCCGCCGACTCCCTTGGCCGGACGGTCATTTCCTACGACCAGTTGGCCCAGGATTCCTCGCGTTTAGCCAGCGGTTTACTCGCCAGCGGCTTTAACCCGGGCGACCGGGTGGTGGTCATGGTCCCCATGGGCTTAGACTTTTTCATCACTGTCTTCGCTCTTTTTAAAGCTCGTTTAATCCCGGTCATGGTCGATCCGGGCATGGGTTTAAAAAGGGTCTTATTATGCCTCTCCGAAGGGCAACCCCGAGGGGTCATTGGCCCACTATTAGTCCACTTAATCTGTTTTTTATGGCCCAAATACTTTTCCACGGTTAAAAAAAGAGTGGTTATAGGTCGGTTTCCGGGTTTTTTAGGCTTAAAGAACTTTAAAAAACTCTTGACCAGTTACCCGCCTTTACCCGAGCAAAAGACCTTGGCCGAGGAGACCGCGGCCATTCTCTTCACCTCCGGGGCCACCGGCCCAGCCAAAGGGGCCATTTACACCCACGCCATGTTTCGGGCCCAGGTCCAAAGCATCGCTCAAAACTTTGGCTTTAAGTTTGGCGGGGTGGACATGGCCACCTTCCCGCTTTTCGCTCTCTTCGCCCCGGCTTTGGGTCTAACCTCGGTTATCCCCAACATGAACCCCATTAAACCGGGCCAAGCCGACCCCAAAAAGCTCCTTTTTAGCTTGGAAAACGAAAAGTGCGACAGTCTCTTTGGGTCCCCGGCTTTATTAACCCGTTTAGCCGATTACGGGAGCGACAAGGGGTTAGTTTTAAAGGGGATTCGCCTTATCATCACCGCCGGTGCCCCAGTCCAACCCCACTTGGCCGGGAAGGTGGGCTCTTTGCTGGAGGAGGGGGCGGTTTTAGTCACCCCCTACGGGGCCACCGAGGGTATGCCCTTAACCACCGTGGACCATAATGAGATCGCTGGGGCTAAAGGCATGACCGAGCAAGGGTTTGGCATGTGCGTGGGTCGGCCTTTACCGGGTATCAACCTCACCATCCTCCCCATTGACGACCAACCCCTGGCCAGCTTCAAGGAAAGCCAAACTTTACCGGTGGGCGAGGTTGGGGAAATCACCGCCTCGGGCCCAGTCGTGTGCCAAGGCTACTTCGCTCGGCCCAATGAGACGGCCTTAACCTTGGTCACCGGCCCGGATGGGGTCGTCTGGCGGCGTATGGGGGATTTGGGCTGGCAGGACGCCCAAGGTCGACTGTGGTTTTGCGGTCGGAAGAGCCAACGGGTGGTCTCGGCCCAAGGAACGCTCTTTACGGTCTGCTGCGAGTCGATTTTTAACAACCACCCCAAAGTCCGCCGCTCGGCCCTGGTGGGCGTGGGGCCAGCTGGCCAGAAAAAGCCGGTCATGGTCATTGAGCCCAAAACCCGCCTAAAAAGGGGCGAATGGCCCATCTTGGTCGCGGAGTTGAAAAAATTGGGCCAAGCCAACCCCCGGACCCGCTCCATTGAGATTTTTCTCAAAAAAGACGCTTTTCCCATGGATATCCGCCACAACGCCAAGATCGGCCGGGAAAAGTTAGCCGTCTGGGCCGCCAAAAGGCTGGAAAGCGACCGGAATTAAAGGGGTCTTCGCGGCTAAAAAGGCCCTTAAATGTCGCCGCTCATAAGGAGCGATTCTCAGGGCTCTTGACCTTGAAACCGTAACTAAAATAGTGAAAAGTTACGCGGATGACGTTCGTCAGGAAATGTCTGTGGGTAAAGTTATCCTATATAGATCTTACGCCCAAGGTCGCGCTAGACAAGACAGTGATGTTGATGTTTGTTTTTTTTCTTACTAGTTTTAATAATATTGAAAAACATGATATAATGGTTAAATTATTTTTGTTTGCGCACAAATATGATTTATATATTGAACCTAATGTTTTTGAGGTATCTGATCTCTATAATGACAATCCTTTTGTCAAAGAAGCGCTACGTACAGGGATAGAAATTCAGTAAAATTTTAACCTATAAGGTCGCCAACCAAAGCTAGCGCCTAGCCAGTCTAAATCCGCGAAAACTCGCGGGCTAAGAGCTTAGGAAATCAGGGTAAACATTGGCGTAAACATTGGGGTTCGGGTTTTAAAATCCATTTTCGGTAAAAATTATCGTTTTTTTGCCCTAAACGACATCTAGAGGCGCTCCTTCAGTCAAACCTGGAAAAACTAACTGTTGTTCGTAGAAATAGTTCCGGAAAAAGTTCCACACCTCTAGCGAAAAGCGCTTTTTAACTCTTAGCTCTAGGGACCGCTAGACGGAGCGATATAGACCGGAGCGACCCACGCGAATATTTCTCTAACTAATCCGCGGATCCAATGACCTCATAGTTTTTAAGCCCTTGGTCCAGCGACTTTTGGGCCTATGGGCCTAGCGGTCAATAGGGCCACCTAACTTTATTAACCCATTTTATTGCCAGAAAACTAAAAAAGCGCTATGATATGAGGTTAAAGTGAAGCCGTTTCCCTATACGGTGTTAGTGACTAGATATCTAACAAACAATCACGCTAAGGGCGTAATTTAGCTGATTTATATTTTATGGGGGTTGATTCCACCAGATGCTCCACGCCAACATTAATGTCCCGGATTTACTGAAGGGAGTCAACCTCGCGGTCTCGGTCAGCGAAAAGAAAAGCTCCCTTCCCATTTTGTCCCATTTTATGCTGGAGGCCAAAGACGACAGCCTCATCATCACCGCTTCGGATCTGGACACCACCATTCGGGAAACTTGCCCGGCGGTGGTCTACTCCCCGGGGCGCTTAACCGTGCCCGGCAAAGCCTTCCACTCCTTGGTCCGGTCCATTAAGACCGACACCGTCAGCTTAAAGGAAGGCGAGCAAATGACCTTGGAGTTTTTAGCCGGTCAGCTGAAAACCACGCTTTTTGGCCTTTCGGCCGACTCCTTTCCCAAGTCCAACCTTGACGCGGACATGGCTTTCAAATCCTTTGTCTCCAAAGACCTCATTGACGCCATTGACAAGGTTATTTTCTCCATCTCCAACCGGGATGAGCGCTTTAACCTTTCCGGGGTTTATATGGTCATTGACGAGATCGAGGACGTTAAAGCCTTACGCTTGGTCACTTCGGACGGCAAGCGCTTAAGTATCTCCACCATCACTGAGGACGCGGACGACTTCTCTTTAACTAGGGGCGTCATCATGAGCAAAAAGGGGACCCAGGAGTTACGGCGCTTAGCCGAGACGGTCGGGGAAATCGAGATCGGGGTGGGCTACACCTCGATCACGGCTAAAACCCCCACCTCGCTTTTGGAAATCCATCTTTTGGAGGGGGCTTTCCCGGAGTACCGGGCCGTGGTGCCCTTGGCCAACGACAAAAGGGCCTTAATCAACCGCCAATCCTTTTTGGAGCTATTGAAGCGGATAGCCTTAATCGCCGAGGATGACTTTAAGATCGGGAAATTCGAGTTCTCGGCCAATAACCTCCACATCTCCCTCAGTAACCAGACCGTGGGCGAAAGCCAGGAGGCCATCCCCATTGAGTACGAAGGCGAGACCGTGGCCACGGGTTTTAACGTCTTCTTCTTCATTGAGGCCTTATCCAGCGTCAAAAGCGAGATCGTGAGCTTAACCTTCATTGACGGTAAACAGTCCTTTCTTTTAACTGGCCCCGATGATCCCGGGTACTTTGGCGTCATCTTGACCTCCACTTTCTAGTCAAAAGCTTTTCTGGCTAAAAAGGCCAAATAGGTCTGTTAGCTGTCCATCCACCAAAAAACTTTGACCTTTTCCCTTAAGGGCTAAAAGCCCTTAAGGGAGACCTTTTTTACCCTAAAACACCTTATTTTTAGGAGACTCATGAGCGCGTTGGAAGAACTGAAAGCCAAGGACGATTATGGCGCGGATCACATTCAGATTTTAGAGGGTCTGGAGGCGGTTCGCAAAAGGCCAGCCATGTATATTGGCAATGTTTCCTCCCAAGGGTTGCATCACTTAGTTTATGAGGTGGTGGATAACTCCATTGACGAGGCCATGGCGGGTTTTTGCGATCGCGTGGAAGTGACCATAACCTCCGCCGGGACGGTCCGGGTCAAAGACAATGGCCGGGGCATCCCCGTGGATCTCCACCCCACGGAAAAAGTCCCCGGGGTCCAGGTGGTCATGACCAAGCTCCACGCGGGCGGGAAATTTGACAAAAAGACCTACAAAGTCTCGGGCGGCTTGCACGGGGTGGGGGTCTCAGTGGTCAACGCCTTAAGCGAATGGCTGGAGGTGGAGGTTAAAAGGAACCACGTCCGCTACTCCCAGCGCTACGAAAGGGGCCATCCGGTCAACGAGCTTACCCCCCAAGGCCAAGTCCAAAAAAGCGGGACCATGGTCCACTTTAAACCCGACGCCACTATCTTTGAGACCACTGAGTTTGACTTCGCCATCTTAGCCAAAAGGTTACGGGAATTGGCCTTTTTAAACCGGGGTCTTTACATCTCTTTAAAAGACGATCGAACCTCTGAGTTTATTGAGTTCCAGTATAAAGGCGGGTTAGTGGAGTTTGTCCAGTATTTAAACCGCCAAAAGCAAGCCTTGCACGATAAGGCCGTTTACTTAGAGGGCCAGAATCAGGAGAACAACGTCTACATGGAAGTCTCCTTCCAGTACAACGATGGGTATAACGAGCAGGTTCTCTCCTTTGTCAATAACATTAACACCGTGGATGGCGGAACCCACCTATCGGGCTTTAAAACGGCCTTAACCAGGGCCGTTAACCAATACTTGGCCTCAGCGAAACTGGCCAAGAACCAAAAGTTTGAGACGCTGGACGGCGAGGACGTTAGGGAAGGGTTAACCGCCATTATCTCGGTTAAGATCCCGGAGCCGCAGTTTGAGGGGCAGACCAAAAGTAAACTCGGGAACGCCAACGTTAAAGGTATGGTCGATACCTTAGTTTACGAAAAGCTCTCGGTTTTCTTTGAGGAAAACCCCGCGGTGGCCAAAGCCATTGTCAATAAAGTCGTGGCCGCGGCCCAGGCTAGAGAGGCGGCCCGAAAGGCTCGGGATCTCGTCCGTAAAGGCTCAACTGGCCATTCTTTATGCGGAAAACTAGCCGATTGCCAGTCCAAAAACCCGGTGGAATGCGAATTGTATTTAGTCGAGGGCGAATCCGCTGGCGGTAGCGCCAAATCCGGTCGGGATCGCCGGTTCCAGGCCATTTTGCCCTTACGCGGCAAAATCCTAAACGTGGAGCGCTCTAGGTTCGATCGGATCATCTCCAGTCAAGAGATCCGGAACATCATAACCGCTCTAGGGACCGGGGTTAAAGACGGGAACATAGGCGCGGAGATTGAAAAGTTAAGGTACCACAAGGTGGTCATTATGACCGACGCCGACGTGGACGGGGCCCATATCCGGACCTTACTTTTAACCTTCTTCTACCGGAAGATGCCCGAGTTAATCGCTCGGGGCCACCTTTTTATCGCCCAGCCGCCCCTCTATGGGATCCGGGAAGGGCAAAAAGAGCGTTATATTAAAGACGAGGCCGGGTTACGGGATTTCACCATGCGCCGGTACGTGGAAGGTAGGCAAATCCAAGGCCAGGGCTCGGAAGTTTTAGCTGGCGAGGCGTTACGGGATTACTTAGATAAGATCATCGCTGAGCGCGATTTAAAGGAAACGCTAAGCCGCCGGGGTTTTCCGCCGCGCTTATGGCCCATCCTCTTCCAAAGGGTCCAAGAAAACCCCCAAGGCTTTTTGGACGAAAGTTGGGTTAATGATCTTATCGCCGCTCTAAAAGGGGCGGGTTTGGACGCCGCTTTGGCGGAAGAGACCCCGGCCCCAGCCACCAACGGGAATGGGGAGTCGGAGGATGAGACCATCGCCCCTGGCTACCGGGTGATTTTAGCGGCTTTTAACGACAAGCGGAAAAAACTTAACCTCTCCCAGGACTTTTTAAACGGGGACTTTTTCCAGCGGTTCTATAAGCTTAAGGAAAGCG